>CAYUXG010000001.1:0-13974 GCA_964448735.1 uncultured Nitratifractor sp.
TGGTTTTATTATGAGAGGCAGATAAAAGGTGATATAGCTTTAGAACTTGCATATAAAGCGTATGACACACAAAAAAGCTTTGAGGTTATACATACCTATGCGGTGATACTACTCTGGCAAGAGATGTTCGAACAAAGCTATCGCATGTTTGAAGAGTGGCTGAGTTATGATGGTGCCGTAGAAACGGAAGAAGGGGTGATGGAGTATTTTTTGCTACTTATGGCAAAAGGACAATACTACAAAGCCAAAGTATTTTTTGAGATGCCCAAGTATCAGCTCAAAGAGCGGTATAAGCCGTTGTGGTATGCATTGATGACATTGATGCAAGATGAGTTTCCCGCTGAGATCAAAAAGATGGGAAGCGAACTCAAAGAGACAGTCGATGAGGTCATCGCCGAGATCGAAGTGATGCGAGAAAGGTATGATCTATCAACTCGGGACCGTTAAAATTTTTGTGTCCTCTGATAGAACTTAAATTTCTGAAGGAAAGATATAGGAGTTACGAATTCGATATCTCGGAAAAGAAGATAAAGGTTCCAGGTAACATCAGTTCTTTGGGGCAGGTCAGGAACGCCGAGAGTTGAGTGATGAGTGCTGAGCGCATAGTGTTGAGTCGATGGTCGATAGCTTAGGGCTTTCGGCTTTCGGCTTTTCTCCGTCAGCTTTCCGCTTTGAGCTTTCCGCCTTCATCTTCCATATTCCGCTGCGTATCGCAGCGCATTGAGGTAGCTTAGCGCTTTGGGATCGGCGTTTTTGTAGGCGATGTCGAAGGCGGTGCCGTGATCGACGCTGGTGCGTAGGATCGGTAGATTGAGCGAGACGTTGATGCTCTCGTCGAAATAGAGCGCCTTGAGAGGGATCAGCCCCTGGTCGTGGTACATGGCCACGTAATGGCGGTAGCGTCTCCTGCTGCGGGGGGCGAAGGCGACGTCGGGGACGAGGGGGCCTTCGAAGAGTCGCTTTTGGATCTGGGAAGCGGGATCTTGCAGGAGGCGGGTGTTGGCCTCCTCGATCGCTCGGCGGATGATGTGCTCTTCGTCTCCCAGCACGCCGCCGTCGCCTGCATGGGGGTTGAGCCCCAGCACCGCGATGGGCTCTTGGATGCGGCTTTCTCTGCGGAAATCAAGCAGAAAGCGCGTGAGCTTCTCCGCTTCGATCGAGTCGGGGACCCGGCGCAGGGGGATGTGCTCGGTGTAGAGGGCGACGTACATCCGGGGGCAGCCGAGCATCATGATCGCTTCGGCGTCGAAAAAGTCCCGCAGGGCGTCGGTGTGGCCTTTGTAGGGGAGGCCGGCGAGCTCCCAGGCCTGTTTGTGGATGGGCAGGGTGCAAAGAGCGGCGCACTCCCTCTGGGCGGTAAGCTCCACGGCGGTGCGAAAAGAGGCGAAGGAGTAGGCCCCCGCAGCCGCATCGACGCGGCCCGGGCGGATCGTGAAACTCTCGGCCTCGGGTGCGAGGATCTCGAAATCGGAGGGGATCTCGATGCTTAGCAGCGTCGCCGCCTGTTCGAGCATCTGCTCGTCGATCAGGTAGAGCGGCCGGCAGATCGTGCATGCTTCGCGGTGATGGCGCAGGGCCAGTTCGATGCCGATGCCGTTGAGGTCTCCGATGCTGACGGCGATCCGTTTCACCGGAGGCTCCGCCGGCGCTGAGTGAAGAGTCGAGCTTGGCGTCGAGGGGCGATGCTTGTTATTTTCCGCATGATCTTAGGAGTTCCTTCATCTCTCGGACGGCCTCTTCCAGGCCGCTAAAGACGGCGCGAGCAATGATGCTCTGGCCGATATTGAGCTCTTCGATCGCGTCGATGGCGGCGACGGGGGCGACGTTTTGGTAATTCAGACCGTGGCCGGCGGCGACGCGTAGGTGGATGCCCTTGGCATGCCGGGCCAGGTCGTCGAGGCGGGCGAGCTCTTCGGCGAGCATCTTTTTGAGCTCTTCTCGGGGGAGGTCGAGCTCCAGGATGCGGTGGCGGGTGCGCGCGAGGTTGGAGTAGAGCATCGCATGGAGATTGGCGTAGCGTCCGGTATGAAATTCGATCCACTCGGCTCCGAGCTCCTTGGCGGCCAGGACCGCATCGGGATGGGGGTCGATGAAGAGAGAGACTTCGACGCCCGCTTCGTGCAGCCGGGCGACGGCGCTGCGCAGGGCGGGCTGCTCTCCTGTGACCGCCAGCCCTCCCTCGGTGGTGACCTCTTCGCGCTTTTCGGGCACGAGGGTGGCGCGCAGAGGACGGTGGCGGCAGACGAAATCGAGGATATCGGGAGCCAAGGCGCATTCGAGGTTGACCGGCAGGGGGGAGTGGCGCAGGATCGCTTCGGCGTCTTCGTCGTGGATATGGCGGCGGTCTTCGCGCAGGTGGATCGTGATCTGGTCGGCTCCGGCTCGTTGGCAGATCCCCAGAGCCTGCAGGGGGTCGGGATCGTTGATGCGCCGGGCTTCCCGAAGTACCGCGATGTGGTCGATATTGACGCCGAGTTTCATGAGGGCTCCTTCCTTCATACGAGAGATTTCGATCTTTGTTGAGTTGTTGCGATGATTATACACCCCCGAAACTGATGGATAATATGACCTGTGATAAAATCACGATCATATTTCGAGACAGAAGGATTGCACGATGGCAAAACGGGAGATCAAAAAGGCGGTCTTGGCCTATTCGGGGGGATTGGATACGAGCATCATCCTCAAATGGCTTCAGGATGAGTACGGTTGCGAAGTGGTGACCTTCACCGCGGACCTGGGGCAGGGCGAAGAGGTGGAGCCGGCGCGGGAGAAAGCGCTCGCTCTTGGGATCAAGCCTGAAAATATCTTTATCCTCGACCTCAAAGAGGAGTTCGTGCGGGATTTTGTCTTTCCCATGTTTCGCGCCAATGCGATCTACGAAGGGGAGTATCTGCTGGGCACCTCCATCGCCCGGCCCCTGATCGCCAAGAAGCAGATCGAGATCGCCCATCAAACCGGAGCCGACGCCGTGGCTCACGGTGCGACGGGCAAGGGCAACGACCAGGTGCGCTTCGAGCTGGGTTATCTGGGGCTCGATCCCGAGATCGCCGTGATCGCTCCCTGGAGAGAGTGGGATCTCAACAGCCGGGAGAAACTTCTCGCCTACGCTGAAGAGCACGGCATCCCCATCGAGAAAAAGGGCAAAAAATCCCCCTACAGCATGGATGCGAACCTGCTGCACATCTCCTACGAAGGGCAGATCCTCGAAGATCCCGCCGCGGAGCCCGAGGCGGATATGTGGCTCTGGACCAACTCCCCCGAGGAGGCTCCCGATCATCCCGAGTACATCACCATCGAGTACAAGGCGGGCGATCCCGTGGCGATCAACGGGGAGAAGATGTCCCCCGCGACGCTGCTGCGCACGCTGAACGAATACGGCAACAAGCACGGGATCGGCCGCATCGACATCGTGGAGAACCGCTATGTGGGGATGAAGGCGCGAGGTTGCTACGAAACCCCCGGCGGGACCATCATGCTCAAAGCCCACAGAGCGATGGAGTCGATCACCCTCGATCGAGAAGAAGCCCATATGAAAGACGAGCTGATGCCCCGCTACGCCAGCCTGATCTACAACGGCTACTGGTGGTCTCCCGAGCGGGAGATGCTCCAAGCGGCGATCGACCGCACCCAGCGTTTCGTCGAAGGGGAGGTACGGCTCAAGCTCTACAAAGGCAACGTCACCGTCGTCGGCCGCAGCTCCGACAAGTCGCTCTATTCGCCCGAGCACAGCACCTTCGAAGAGGATGAGGTTTACAATCAAAAAGATGCCGAGGGCTTCATCCGTCTCAATGCGCTGCGCTTCATCATCGAGGGCAAGCAGCAGCCCGAGCGCAGAGAAGCGGAGCTCGAAGGCGAAGAGAGCCAAGAGTGCCGCATCGAAAGCACCTCCACGTCACTCTGTCAAAAGATCAAAAACTTCTTTGGCTTCGGCAATACCCGAAGCTAAACCCGCTCTTTTCGAAGAGGCGTGCAAGTTCCCGCCTCTTCGTCGCTTCAAGCTTTTAACTCCTCTTTCATCATCTCATAGACTTTGCTCGGATCGAAATCGATATGTTTGTCGCTGCCCAGACGGGAGGGAAGGTATTCGAAGAAAAAGTAGAAGATCCAGATCATCGGATAGAAGGCTTTGTATTCGTAGCTGAAACTCTGGAAGGTATAACGCTCCCGAAACCAACGCAGGGCTCCCTCGACCCGGTGGTGCACCAGCAGAAGTTGGATGGCGAAGACGAGCCCCCAGATTAGATAGGTCATGCCGACGACCATGACTCCGGCTTGGTAGCCGTAGAGGGAGACGGCCATGGCGACGAAGAGCGCCATAAACAGAGCGAAGGATCGAAAGCCCAGCGCCGCGACCACCACCACGACGGAGAAGACAAAAAGCAGCGATCCGAACATGACGAGCGCTTCGATGTAGCTCTGCTGCTCGGCAAAATCGGGACTGGTCCAGGCTCCGGCGAGCAGGAGAAAAAAGACGCCGACGACGGTGGCGATGAAGATCCAGTGGTCTCGTTTCATCGGCGCTCCTGATGGGTTGCTTTTGTTAGAGTTCGCATCATCACGACTCCATTCCGTAGAGCCGGATCAGGGATTCGAGCCGGGCTTTGCGGCCGAGCCATCGCTGATAGAGCGTGCTCATCTCTTCGCTTCCGCCGCGCTGAAGGATGTGTTGTCGATACCCCTCGGCCCGCTCGCGGATGAAATTGCCCTCCTCGTCCACGCAGGCGAAAAAGGCGTCGGCGCTGAGGACTTCGGCCCACTTGTAGCTGTAGTAGCCTGCCGCATACCCTCCGGCGAAGATGTGGGCGAAGCCGTGCTGGAAACGGTTGTAGGCAGGAGGCTTGAGCGGGGAGGTGCGCTCTCGCACTTCATCCAGCAGGCGCTGGACCTCTTCGCCCTGATAGAGACGGCGGTGTAGAAGAAAATCGAAAAGTGCGAACTCCAATTGGCGGAGCATGCCCAGAGCCGCTTGGAAATTTTTGGCCGCTTTGATCTTGGCCAGCAGATCCTCGGGGATCGCTTCGCCGCTTCGGTAGTGCCGGGCGAAACGGCGCAGGATGCCCCCTTCGTAGGCGAAATTCTCCAGGAATTGGCTGGGAAACTCCACCACGTCCCAGGCGACGCCGTTGATGCCGCTGACCGAGCGCTCCCGCACGGTGCTGAAGAGGTGGTGGATCGCATGCCCCATCTCGTGAAAGAGCGTCACCACGTCGTCGTGGCGCAGGAGGCTGGGGGCTTCGTCGGAGGCGGGGGGGAAGTTGGCCACGACGAAGGCGCTGGGGAGGTGGAGCGTGCCGGAGCCGTCGATAAAGCGGGTCTCCCAGTCGTGCATCCAGGCACCTCCGCGCTTCTCTTTGCGCGCTTCCAGGTCGAAGTAGATCCTTCCGGCGACGGCTCCGTCTCGGAAGATTTCGAAGGGGCGCACCGTAGGGTGCCAGACGGGGACCTCCACCGGACGAAACTCCACGCCGAAAAGCTCCCCGACGATTTCGAGCAAACCTTGCAGCACCGCTTCGCGCTCGAAGTAGGGCTTGGTGTCGTTTTCGTCGAAATCGTAGAGATGTTTTTTGAGCTTCTCCGCATAGTAGGCTAGATCGTAGCTGGCCAGGTCTTGGATGCCGTCGCGCTCTTGGGCGAAGCGGCGCAACTCCTCCAGCTCCGCTTCACCCCGTTTGCGCGAAAGTGCGACGAGCTCTTCGAGGAAGTCGATCACCTCCTCTTCATAGCGTGCATCGCGACTTTGCAGGGCGTATTCGGCATAGTCGGCAAATCCCAGCATCTTCGCCTTGTGCTGACGCAGCTGCAAAATCCGGTCGATGACGGCGGCGTTTTCGGGGGCGCGGGTGGTGTAAGCCCGGTAGAGTTCTTCGCGGTATTCGCGCGTGGGGCCGTAGGTCATGTAGGCCAGGTAGCTGGGGATCTGAAGGGTGAAGCGGTAGTGTACACGGCCTTTTTCGTCTTCGAAGCGTGCGGCGGCCAAGTCGCTCTCGGGCATTCCTGCGACGTCCGCCTCGTCGTCGAGGATCAATTCGTAGGCGTTGGTGGCGTCGAGGAGGTTTTGACTGAAGCGGTTGGCCAGCTCGCTGAGCTCCAGGTTGATCGCTTCGAGCTCTTTCTTTTGCGCCGGGTCGAGCTCCGCACCCGAGAGGCGGAAATCGCGGATCTCGTTTTCGAGGACTTTGCGCCGTTGCAAATCGTCGCTCTCGATGCGCTTGAGTTTGGCATAGAGCGCTTCGTTCTGGGCCAGTTCGCTATGGAAACGGCTCAGCAGAGGCAGGGAGGCTTCGTAGGCTTTGCGGGTCGCTTCGGAGTTCATGACGCTGTTGAGATGGGAAAGGGGGGTGAAAAAGAGGCTGCGCTCTTCGTCCATCTCCTCCATCGGTTTGACGACGGCGTCGTACTCCTCTTCGGGCGATTCGGCGAGCGCTTCGATACGCTTTTTTTGCTCATCGAGAAGTGCTTCGAGTCTTTGGGGAAAAGTATCGAGATCGGGGATGTCAAAGGTGGCGAACATCGTGCTCCTTCGGGGTTATGGAAAATTTTTTTCGCATTGTAGCATAGCCGGAGGGGTCAGCCCTTGCGCCAGGCTTTCCAGCGATTGATGAGGCCGTTGGTGGAGGCGTCGTGGCTCGTGACGACTTCGTCCCCCTCCAGTTCCGGGAGGATTCTTTTTGCAAGATGCTTGCCCAACTCCACGCCCCACTGGTCGAAGGAGTAGATGTTCCAGACGACGCCCTGGACGAAGACTTTGTGCTCGTAGAGCGCCAGGAGAGCGCCGAGGGTGAAGGGGGAGATTTCGGGCAGGAGGATGGAGTTGGTGGGGCGGTTGCCCTCGAAGATCTTGTGCGGAACGAGATCGGCGACCTCCTCGGGGGATTTGCCTGCGCGGCGGAACTCTTCGAGGACCTCTTCGCGGCTCTTGCCGAAGGCCAGCGCTTCGGTCTGGGCGAAGAAGTTGCTCAGCAGGATTTCGTGGTGGCGGCCGATGGGATTGTGGCTGCGGGCGGGGGCGAGGAAATCGCAGGGGATGAGTTTGGTGCCCTGGTGGATAAGTTGATAGAAGGCGTGCTGCCCGTTGGTGCCGGGCTCTCCCCAGACGATCGGCCCGGTCTGCCAGCGAACGGGGCGGTTGAGGCGGCTGACCGATTTGCCGTTGGACTCCATGTCGAGCTGCTGGAGATAGGCGGGAAGGCGGTGCAGATACTGGTCGTAGGGAAGCACGGCATAACTCTCCGCGCCGTGAAAATCGTCGTACCAGATCCCCAGCATCGCCAGGATGACGGGGAGATTCTCCTGCAGGGGAGCGTGACGGAAGTGCAGATCCATACGGTGCGCGCCTTCCAGAAGTCGGCGGAAATTTTCGAAGCCGAGGAAAAGGACGATGCTGAGCCCGATGGCGGACCAGAGAGAATAGCGCCCCCCGACCCAATCCCAAAATTCGAACATATGCTCGGGATGGATGCCGAATTGGGTCACCCCTTCGAGATTGGTGGAGACGGCGACGAAGTGCTTCTGCACCGCGGCAGGGTCTTTGGCGCTTTGGAGGAACCACTCCTTGGCGCTATGGGCGTTGGTCATGGTCTCCTGGGTGGTGAAGGTCTTCGAAGCGATGATGAAGAGCGTTGTCTCCGGGTCGAGTCTTTTGAGGGTTTCGACCAGGTGGGTGCCGTCGACGTTGGAGACGAAGTGCGCTTCGATCCCCTCGACCTTGTAGGGGCGCAGAGCCTCCGTGACCATATGCGGCCCCAGGTCGGAGCCTCCGATGCCGATGTTGACGACGTCGGTGATCTTTTTACCCGTATAGCCTCTGTGCTCTCCACGATGGACTTTCTCGGAGAAGTCGCGCATCTGATCCAGGACTTTGCGGACCTTGGGCATGACGTCTTCGCCGTCGACATAGACGGGGGCGTCGCTCATGTTGCGCAGGGCGGTGTGCAGCACGGCGCGATTTTCGGTGCGATTGATCTTTTCTCCGCGAAACATCGCTTCGCGGGCCTCTTCGACCTTGCACTCCCGGGCCAGATCGAGTAGGACGGAGAAGATCTCTTCGTCGATGAGGTTTTTGGAGAAATCGAGCAGCATCGTCTCTTCCAAAGTTCGGGAGAAGCGTTCGAAACGCTTCGCATCGGCGGCGAAGGCTTGGCGCAGGCTCATCCCTTTGCGGGATTCGTAGAGCGCTTGCAGCCGTTTCCACGCTTCGGTGGAAGTCGGATCGATATTTTCAAACATGGTCGGTCTCCTTGCTGTGGGGTATGGGTTCGCTCACCGAGGCTTCGCGCCCTTCGAGCAGCAGGCAGGAGCGTGGGGCGATGCGGTAGTGGAGCTGATCGGCGAGGGGCTCGGGATCATCGGGGAAGTCTTCGGGGCTCTCCCGATCGGTGTCAATCACCCGGTACCAAAGATACCCTTCGGGCAAGGGAGGGAGGTGCAAATCGAGTGCTCCCCAGTAGGCATTGAAATATAGATAAAGATCACGCTTTTTTTGCCGGATCTTCTCCTTCTCGATGCCTTTGATCTCTACACCCAGAGAGCGGGATTCGGGGCTCCAGTCGGGTTGATGAGGGAGTACGCCGTGAAAGAGGATTTCGCTGCCCCCTTCGAGGAAGTCGTTGGTGTGGACGATGCGGTGGGCTTTGCGGTAGCGGATGAGCTTTTTGAAGAAACGGTGCAGATCTCCGTACTCTTCGAGGAGAGCCCAGTCGACCCAGCTGATCTCATTGTCTTGGCAGTAGGCGTTGTTGTTGCCCCTCTGGGTGCGGCCGAACTCGTCGCCTCCGAGGATCATGGGTACGCCGTGGCTCAGCAGCAAAATGAAGGCGAAGTTTTTTTGCTGTTTTTTGCGCAGGCGGAGAATAGCGGGATTGTCGGTCTCTCCTTCGACCCCGCAGTTCCAGGAGCGGTTGTCGTCGGTGCCGTCGCGGTTGTTTTCGCCGTTGCGTTCATTGTGCTTGACGTTGTAGCTGACCAGGTCGCGCAGGGTGAAGCCGTCGTGGCTGGTGACGAAATTGATACTGTGAAAGGGGCTGCGACCGCTGGCACGGTAGAGGTCGGGGCTGCCCATGATGCGCTGGGCGAGAGCATGGACCATCCCCGCATCGCCTTTGACGAAGGAGCGCACGTCGTCGCGGAATTTGCCGTTCCATTCGGCCCAGCGCCCCCAGGAGGGGAAGGTTCCTACCTGATAGAGCCCCGCCGCATCCCAGGCTTCGGCGATGAGCTTGACTTCGGCGAGGATCGGATCGAGAGAGATATGCTCGATCAGGGGAGGGTTGGGCAGGACCTCTCCGTCGCTTCCGCGGCTGAGGATGCTCGCCAGGTCGAAGCGGAAGCCGTCGACATGCATCTCCGTCACCCAGTAGCGCAGGGCGTCCAGGATCAGATCCCGGACCACGGGGTGGTTGCAGTTGACCGTATTGCCGCAGCCGGAGTAGTTGAGGTATTTGCCGGTGACCGGATCGAGCATGTAATAGACGGGATTGTCGATGCCGCGGAAATTGAAGGTATGCCCCCGTTCGTCTCCCTCTGCAGTGTGGTTGAAGACCACGTCGAGGATCACTTCGATCCCCGCTTCGTGGAAGCGGCGGACCATTTCCCGAAACTCCCGCAGATGGTGGTCCACCTCTCCGGGGAGGGCGTAGGACTCCTTGGGGGAGAAGAAGCTGATGGGATTGTATCCCCAGAAATTGACCAGGGGTTCCCCGGTGAGCGGATCGACTCGGTCGATATCGTTCTCTTCGAATTCGTACACCGGCAGGAGTTCGACGGCGGTGACGCCGAGATCTTTGAGGTAGGGGATCTTCTCCGTCAGTCCCAGGAAGGTGCCCGGATGCCGGACTCCGGAGCTGGAATGGACCGTATATCCGCGCACGTGGAGCTCGTAGATGATCGTTTCGTCGATGGGAACGGAGGGAGGGGTGTCGTCGCCCCAATCGAAGGGACGAGTGTCGACGACTCCTCTCCTCGTGCGGATTCTCTGGAGGGTTGCTTTTCCTTTTTGAGAGAGCAGATCCGATCTTCCCCAGGTGGCTGCACCGCAAAGGATGCGGGCATAGGGATCAAGGAGATCCGCTTTTGGGTCATAACGGTAGATGTAGGGTTTTTCGTTGGGGATACGATCCATGTTGAAGAGATAATGAAGGTCGTCTGCCGAGATCCCCGCAACGTGAATATGCCAAATCTCTCCTGTCCGGTGTTGGGATGCGTCCAGAGAGATACGGAGAAAAGGGGTCTTTTCTTTGTCGTTTCGAAAGAGGAGGAGGGAGACTTCCGTCGCGTCTTTCGAAAAGATCGAGAAGTTGATCCCGTCGTGCATGGGTGTCGCACCCAGGGGAAGGGCCTTTCCTCTTGAGATCTTCAGATGGCGATATTGCGCTTGCTCGGTTTGCTTAGGCATCTTTTTGCTTTACATTTCGAAAGAGGCGGCACGCTTGCACCGCTTCCGTTTGATGGATTGTACCTGCTGGATGCTTTAACGATTCCTTCATAGGTTAAGTAGTTTTGGAATAAAATGCTTTTGTAACGAAAATACGACCTAAGGGAGTAGCAATGAAACGGAATCTATCGAAAATCGTATGGGGTGGATTGATTGTCGCCGGCGGGGCTTTGCCCGCATCTGCAGGATTTGGCGATGCGGTTGCCGGAGGAATCGTCGGCGGCGTGGTCGGATCGGTCATCACCAACGAGATTTATCACAGTGGCCGGCGTCACCACTATTCGCGACGACATCATCGTCATGCCGTCGCCCCGCGCCCCGTCATGACCGACGAGAAGCGGATTCAGATTGCACTGCAAAATCTGGGATATTATCGCGGCCCGATCGACGGGCAGATCAACTCCTTCGCGACGCGCAACGCCATTCGGGACTTCAACCGCGCTTACGAGATCGGCGATACCGCCTATATGAGTCCCCAGGAGCGTGACGGATTGGTCTATCTGGGCAATCTGCTTCAGCTCGATCGTTATCTCTCGTCGCAGGGGAGCGATCGAAGGACCCGCACGCGAAGGATTCAGGCGGCGTTGACCGTGCTTGGATTCTACACGGGCAAGATCGACGGTTCCAACGGCCCGATGACGCGGCGCGCCATCGCGGACTATCGGGCTGCCAACGGCCTTCCCGCGGGATACAGACTGGGATACGAAGATGAGTATCGGCTGGTCAACACGGCCAAACAGGCCAACGACCGCAACATCCAGGACACCCTCGCATCGCTCAAACGTTTGGGAGCCGCCCAAAACGGTGCGTACAACCGTCGTCCCGTTCCGGTACAAAACCGACCGGTGATCCTCCAGCCCGCAGCCTCTCAACCCCCCGTGCAGCGGGGAATGATCACGCAGCAGGCGCCGGCACCCATGGCAGCTCCTGTACAGCAGGTACCTCAACCCGTCGCAGCTCCGGTTCCGGCACCCCAGCCGGTCCAACCCCAGGCGATTCAACCGGCATCTCCGGTACAGCCTACGGCACCCGCTTCGCAGAGCAATCGGCCCATGCCTCGAGAGACTCCGGAAGCGACTCCTTCTGCGACTCCTCCTCAGTAAGGAGAGCTTCTACTCGCTCTTTCGTTCGATGGCGGCTCCTAGGGCTGCCAATTTCCCCTGCAAATCTTCGTATCCTCGATCCAGATGGTAGATGCGGCGGATTCTCGTCGTTCCTTTGGCGGCAAGTGCCGCCAAAACCAAGGCGGAGCTCGCCCGTAGATCGGTCGCCATCACGTCTGCACCGTTGAGCTCTTCCACGGGGCGCACCGCCGCCACGTTGCCTTTGAGCCAGATATCGGCCCCCAGGCGATTGAGTTCGCTCACATGCATGAAGCGGTTTTCGAAGAGACGCTCTTCGATCAGGCTCTCCCCCTCGGCCAGCGTTGCTACGGCCATGCGTTGGGCTTGCATATCGGTAGGAAAGCCGGGATACTCCGCCGTGACGATATTGACTTCTCGAAGCCTCTGCGCCGGAGGAAGGATCGTCAGCTCATCCTCCTGCGCGACGAAGGAGCACCCCATGTTTTCAAGTTTGTCGATGACGCTTTGCAAATGCTCCATATTGACATGCTCAAGGGTGATCTGCGAATAGGTGATGGCTCCGGCGCAGAGGTAGGTGCCCGCTTCGATCCGGTCGGGAATGATCCGGATCGCATTGGGAAAGTGTAGCGGCACACCGCCGCTGCCGGTGATTTTGATGCGGCTGCTTCCGATTCCTTCGATCGGGAGGCCCGCGGAGGCGAGCATTTCGCAGAGTTGGACGATCTCGGGCTCTCTGGCCGCATTGATGATCTCCGTCGTTCCGTGGGCGAGGGCCGCCGCCATGAGGGTGTTTTCCGTAGCGCCCACGCTGATCTTGTCGAAGATGATCTTAGCTCCGTGCAAGCCTCCCTCGGGGCTTTTGGCGTGGACGTAGCCACCCATGATTTCGATCTCGGCACCCATGCTTTCAAGGGCTTTGAGATGGAGGTCGATGGGGCGCTGCCCGATGGCGCAGCCTCCGGGAAGGCTCACTTCGCATTCGCCGAAGCGGCTCAGCAGGGGTCCGAGCACCAGGATCGAAGCCCGCATCTGGGCGACGATCTCGTAGACGGCGCGGGTGGAGTGAATCTTGGAGCAGTCGATCAGGGCACGGTTGCCTTCATGCTCGACTTTGGCACCTAGCATGGAGAGTAGTTTGAGGAGTGTTCGGATATCCACAACGTTGGGAAGATTTTCAATGGTGACGGGTGCATCGCTCAGCAGCGTCGCAGCGATTACGGGCAGGGCGGCATTCTTCGCACCCCCGATTCTGACGCTTCCGCTGAGTTTGCGACCTCCTTCGATTTCAAGATATTGCATGGTTGGAGTACTCCAAATTTTTGAACAATTCTATCGAATCCCGTCCGAATTTTCCTTCTCCATCATCTCTTTGACCGTCAGCATGTCGCGGAAGGCCTCTTTTTTGGCGGAGGGGTTGCGCAGGAGATAACTGGGATGGAAGGTGGGGATGAGCAGGTAGTCCTCGGCGTGGATCAATTGTCCCCGGACCCGGCTGATGGGGCTTTCGTCATTGGTCAGGTAGCGATAGGCGGTGGCGCCCAGCGTGACGATGATCTTGGGACGGATGATTTCGATCTGTCGCAGCAGATAGGGACGGCAGGTGAAGGCTTCGGTGGGAGTGGGGACCCGGTTGCCCGGGGGGCGGCACTTGACGATGTTGGCGATGTAGACTTGGGAGCGGGGGATGTAGAGGACGTTTTCGATCATTTTCGTCAGGAGTTCACCCGCCCGTCCGACGAAGGGGCGTCCGGTACTGTCTTCGGTGGCTCCGGGCCCCTCTCCGACAAACATCAGATCGGCCTCGGGATTTCCCTCTCCGAAGACCACGTTGTGGCGACTTTTGCTCAGATCGCAGAGATGACAGGACTCCACGATCTCTTTGAGACTTTCGAGATCGTTGGGAAGATCCGCAGGCTCCGGGTCGAAGTCGGAGGGGGTGACGTCGGTGTAGCGTACCCCCATCTGTTTGAGGAGATAGAGCTGTTTGAGTTGGAGTGCGTTGTGAAGGTTTCTCATGGGATAATTCTATCATCAATGGGATGATTCTATCATCAAATGAAGGGAGCACGATGATTCTGGTTCATGGAGCGATGCATCTGGATCTGCCGACGGTGGATTCACTCAAAGGAAGGCGGAGGGTGCTCAACGGCATCAAGGAGCGCTTGCGCCGGATGAACCTCTCGGTGCTGGATCTCAGCGGAGACTATGTGCGGGAGGCGGATGTCGCTTTCGCCTATCTGGCGCACGATCTGCGTCAAGCCGCGCAGATTCGGGAGAGTATCCGTCGGATGATGGATCGGCATTTCCCCGAGTACGAGTACGATTTGGAATATGAGGAGTTGTAAAATCCAACAGCGTTAGAGTATTTTCGTTAAGATTCCTTCGGAAATTCGTAGATCTGGAAGGAGGTCTTATGAGTCATAAACATAAAGCCAAAATCGAAAAGCTTTTCGAGCATCC
>CAYUXG010000001.1:14074-17226 GCA_964448735.1 uncultured Nitratifractor sp.
AGGATGCGATGCCTGGAGGGGTTCCAACTGTTAAAATCCCCCGCGACGATCATTGCCCCTTCATGCGCTTCGAGTCTTCTTTTGATCTCTTCGATCTCTTTGCGGTAGCGCTCCGTCTCCCGGAAATTGATCGCATGCAGGTTGAGGCAGAGTAGGGTGCCTCCCTGCGCGAGGGAATAGTTCGTAAGAAGAAAGCTTTTTCTCGTCCCGAAAAAGGCTTCTCTGCCTTCGCTCAGGAAGGCTTGCGTGTTCGAGGAGGGGACTTTGGCCGCAGTGAGGACGCCGAAACAGCCTGTAGCGGTTTGCAAATTGGCGGCGAAGTCGTAGCTGAATCCCGGCAGGAGAAAGGGTTTTCCCGGATGAAGCCTTCCCTCCTGGAGCAGAAGAAGATGCAGGTTCCACTCCCGTTCCCATTGCCCGAAAAGGTGACGAAACTCGGAAAGACGACGGCTTTTGTTGACGTTCCAGACAAGCACGCCGAAGCGCTTGGGGAGGGGGACGGATTGCTCCGTATCCCCGATACCGTAATGAATCCGTTTGGGTGTGTAGAGCATCTTCTTTCCTGGAATGAATGGTATGATTATAGCAACGGCTATCGCTTGGGAGTAAAAGATATGTGGATTGCGTTGCTTCTTTTTTTACATCTCTTGGGAATTTTAACCGCATTTAAGGCGTTGATGGAGTCGAGGACTTCGCAAGGGGCGATCGCGTGGCTGGTCTTCCTCCTCACCTTCCCTACCTTGGCGCTACCGGCTTATTGGATCCTGGGCAGGAGTAAATTCCAAGGTTACCGCCACGCCAAGAGGATTGCCGATCACAAGATTCGCGAGGGGATGACGCGTTTGATACAGCAGATGCAGCGTTTTCACCCTCGTCATGGCAGCACCCATCCAGGTGGTCCCGCCGAGCGTTTCGCCGCACTTCCTCTGACCCGGGCCAATGCCGTGGAGCTTCTCATCGACGGGGAAGCTACGTTCGAGAGTATTTTTTCGGGGATCGAAGCGGCCCGGCGTTATGTGCTCGTGCAGTTTTATATCCTACGCGACGACGATCTGGGGCGCGAGCTTCAGCGCCGATTGATCGCACGTGCCCGGGAGGGGGTGCGGATCTTCGTTCTCTACGACGAGATCGGCAGCTATCCCCTCTCGGCGGGATATCTCGAGGCTTTCAAGAAGGCGGGCATAGCCGTGCATGCGTTCAATACGCGAAAAGGGTGGCGCAACAAGTTTCAGCTCAACTTCCGAAACCACCGCAAAATCGTGGTCGTCGACGGTCAAAGTGCCTGGATCGGCGGGCACAACGTCGGCGACGAGTATCTGGGCAAAGATCCCAAGGTCGGCTTTTGGAGAGATACGCACATGAGGCTGGAGGGGCCGGCGGTGATGGGGGCTCAGCTCTCCTTCGCCGAGGATTGGTTCTGGGCGGCGGGGGAGAAGATCGAGGATCTCGAATGGACCCCCAAGCGGGCGAAAGAGGGCGATGCCCGGGTGCTGGTGATCCCCTCGGGCCCCGCGGACGAGCAGGATACGGCGGAGTTGATGTTTTTGCATGCGCTTAATTCCGCGAAAGAGCGGATCTGGATCGCCACTCCCTATTTCGTCCCCGACGACGCGGTGGTCTATGCCCTGCAGCTTGCGGGTTTTCGCGGCGTGGACGTGCGGATCCTGATCCCCGATCGCCCCGACCATCTCGCCGTTGGGCTGGCGGCGTACAGCTACTACGAAGAGGCGGAGAAGGCGGGGGTGAAATTTTACCGCTACACGCGGGGATTTTTGCACGAAAAGGTGATGCTCATCGACGACCGGGCCGCTACGGTAGGCACGGCCAATTTCGACAACCGATCCTTCCGGCTCAATTTCGAGATCACGGCGATGGTCGAAGAGTCCGCTTTCGTCGAAGCGGTCGAAAGGATGTTCGAGCAAGACTTCTCCTTCTCCCGACTCGACGATCCCAGCACGGCAAGTCGAAAGCCTTTCTGGTACCAAACAGCGGTGCGCCTGGCGCGGCTTGCTGCGCCGATCCTTTGAGAGGTGGAGAATGGAAGACATCGACAAAAACGTCGTCGCGTTGGGGTGGGTGAGCTTCTTCACCGATATGGCGAGCAGCATGATCACTTCGATCCTGCCGATTTTTATCGTCTATATCCTGCATGAGGGGGTGGACAAGCTGGGCTACGTGGTCGCGATCGCCACCTTTGTCTCCTACGCGTTTCGGATCCTTTTCGGCTACCTGAGCGACCGTTATCAGCGGGCCAAGCCCTTCGTCGTGACCGGCTATGCCCTCTCCGCGCTGAGCAAGCCGCTTTTTTATTACGCCCACAACTGGATCGATATCGCGATCATCCGCAGCGTGGAACGCCTGGGCAAAGCGATCCGAAGCGCGACCAAAGACAGCCTGATCGCCTCCTACGCCGGCGGAAAAAGCGGCAAAACCTTCGGTTTTCACAAGATGATGGACGTCGCGGGCGAGATGAGCGGGGCGATCATCGCCTTTTTGGTGCTCTATTTTCTCGGCAAAAACGAAGCGATCTTTCGCAATCTCTTCGCCTTGAGCCTGATCCCGGGCTTGCTGGCCGTGGGGATCGTGATTTTTTATGTCAAAGATATGCCCTCCCGACACAAAAAGATCGCCTACGATCTCAAAAGCGATCTTGCGCTGTTGCCCGTGTTGCTGATCTATTTCGCCTATCTCTTTTTTATCTTCAACGACTCCTTTTTCATCGTCGAAGCCAAAGAATCGGGCATCGGGATCGAATACATCCCTCTCTTCGCCATTTTGCTCAATTTCGTGCAGACGGCAACGAGCCTCTATCTGGGGATCAAGATCGACCGCTTCGGATACGCCGTCGTCTTGGGGATCTCCTTCCTCCTAGGAATCTTGGCGATGATCTCTTTGTCCCTGCATTGGGTCGTTTCGGCCTTTGTTTTCCTCGGGCTCTTCACGGTCGGCAGCCTCAACGCGATTCGCTCCTTCATCTCGGATCGGGCACGCAACAAAGGCACGGTCTACGGGGTGCTCTATGCCGGCATCGCACTCTTCTCCAGCCTCGGAGCCGCGGTCATGGGATGGATCTGGGAACACTACGGCGAGAGAACGGGCGTCGAGCTCTCGATCGCCGGGCTCGTGCTCGTGACGGCGCTTTTTTATCTGCA
>CAYUXG010000001.1:17326-24666 GCA_964448735.1 uncultured Nitratifractor sp.
GGCACGGTCGAGGCAGAGGATGCGTCCGGCTTTGAGCACGGCGATTTTGTCCACATGCTCGATGGTGCTCAGGCGGTGGGCGATGATGATGGTGATGCGCTCTTTGGAGACCCGTTCGATCGTCTCGATGATGCGTCGTTCGCTCTGAGTATCCAGAGCGCTGGTGGCTTCGTCGAAGATGAGGATCTTCGGATCGACGTAGAGGGCGCGGGCGATGGCGATGCGCTGGCGCTGTCCTCCCGAGAGATTGGCTCCGTGCTGATCGAGGTGGGTGTGGATCCCTCCCATCTCTTGGACGAAGTCCCAGGCGTTGGCTTGTTTGAGCGCCTCTTCGACCCGCTCTTCGTCGATCTCTTTGCCGTAGGCGACGTTGGCGGCGACGGTGTCGTTGAAGATATAGACCCGCTGGGTGACGATGGAGATGGCGTCGCGCAGGCTCTCCAGACGGTAGTTCTGAAGCGGGATCCCGTCGAGGTAGATCGTTCCCTTCGAGGGGTCGTAGAAGCGGGTGACGAGATTGACGATGGAGCTTTTGCCTCCTCCGCTATCGCCGATGAGGGCCAGTTTCTCCCCCTTTTTTACGCTCAAGTCGATGCCGTTGAGCGCCCTTTTTTCCCCGTAATGCAAGTGGACGTTCTCAAAGCGCAGCTCTTGGGCTTTTGTCACCTGCTCTTGCCCCTGGGCGACGATGCTAGGCTCTTGATCCAGGAGAAAGAGGATTCTCTCCGAAGCGGCAAGCGCATTTTGGAGGCTGTTGTAGATGGAGCTGATCTTTTTGATGGGCCCGTAGAGCATAAAAAGCGCCGTCATGAAAGAGAAGAAACTTCCCACGGTCATTTTGCCGTCGATCACCTGGTGACCGCCGACGATGATCACGGCCACGGCTCCTACGGCACCCATGAGCTCCATCAAGGGACCGGAGAGTTGGGAAGTTTTGACGGATTTCATATTGATGCGAAAAAAATCCCGGTTTTCTTTGGCGAATTTTTCGGATTCGAAGGATTCGGCGGATCGGGCTTTGATGATTTCGATATTGTTGAAGATCTCGGTCAATCTGGAGGTGATGTCGGAAGTCTTTTCCTGAGAACGGTGGGAGAGCTTTTTGAGCCGTTTGGCGATCAGACTCAGAGGAATTACGACCAGCGGCATGATCACCAAAGCATAAAAAGCCAGACGGGGATTTTGATAGATCGTTACGCCGATGAGCCCCGCTGCGATCAGAATTTGACGGAAGAGGTCGGGAAGCATGGACGAGACGATGTTTCGGATCTGGTTGATATCGTTGATGTTGCGGCTGATGAGTTCCCCCGAATGGTAGCGGTGGAAAAAGTCCATATCCAGCGAAAGAATCTTTTGGAGCATGCGATTTCGAATGCGACGCAGAATGTCTTCGCCGATGTAGGCGGAGTAGTAGACCTGGATATATTTGCCGCCCCCTTTCATGGCATAGACGAGGATGATGGCATAAGGAAGTAGATGCAGAGCATGCACGTCTTTGGCGATGAAGATCCTATCCAACACCGGTTTGACCAGATAGGCCGTAGCCGACTCGCCGGTGGCCGCAAGAATCGTTCCTACAATGGCCAAAGCGAAATAGGGAATGTAATCTTTCCAATAGGGAAGGATCAAACGACGGAAGACGATTTTGAGATCTTTCATAGCGGCTTATCCTAATAGTAGATGGACCATTTCCCCATGACCTCGTGATGGGAAAAGAGTTTTTCGAGCCAGCGTGCATTCGCCGAAAGCTTTTTACGATAGATCACCAGCAAAGAGGGGTGATGACGAAGTCTCGCTCTCAATCGATGCACCTCTTCGGGGCTTTTCAGGTTGTAAAGAGAGGCTTTCCAACCGTTGTCGGTCTCGAATTGGGTTTCCCGGTTGAGGGAGCGGTCCCCGTCGTAAAGGGATACGATAGGACGATCGAGCTCGAAAGCCAGGGAGGGGAGACGCCGGTCGTAGACGAGAATCAGACGGTTTTGCAAATGCTGTGTGCGGATCCATGCCGCCGCCGGTCGGGCGATTTTGAAAAGCTCGGGACGCTGCGCCATGAGCTCGGATGCGCTCAGCAGCAAAAGTGCCGAAGCGATCCATGCCGCCAGGAGCGCTCGCATCAATGCATCGAATCGCTTGGATACAAAGAGCGCTCCGAGGAGCAGCAGTGCGAAAAACCCGTAGATTCCGATGTTCCAAGGAAGAGAGATTTTGAGAGGAAAGAAAGGAGCCAAGCAGAGTGCGGCGGCCAGCGTGAAAGCGTAGATTCCGAAAGCACGAGCGATCTTTTGAATTTGATCGTTGGAGATCTTTTGCAAAAGCGAAGCGATCAAGACAGCGAAAAAACCGAAGTAGGGCAGGACGTAAAAGATCCTTTTGGACGAGGAGATCGAAAAGAAGATCCACGTCAACAAAAGAATCCCGACGAGCGCACGTTCGAGACTTCCGCTTCTAAATACGGATCGTTCCTTCAGCAGCATCCAGGGAAGCGCGGCGAGCCAGGGAAGTCCCAAAAGGGGAGTAAGCAGCCAGTAGTACCAGAAGGGTTCGTGGCGGTGAAAAACGTTGCTCGAAAAGCGTTCGACCGTTTGTCGTTCGACGAAATAGCTCCAGAAAGCCGGATTTTCCCAGGCAAGGTAGAGGTACCATGAAGCGGACAGGAGGACGAAGAGCGACCATGCGGCGAGGATCGATCCTCGAGAGGGGTTCTGACGGGGAAGCCGCTTGCGGAAAAAGAGCCAATAGAGCACGAAGGGGATCAGTACGAGCGGCCCCTTGGTCAAAAAGCCCAATCCCAAAGCCAGCGCGCCGAGGTAGAGCCACAATGCCGTACCCCGGATGCGGTAGCGCGTCCACGCAAAGATCGCCAATAAAGCGAACGTCGTCAAATAGGCGTCCGTCGTGAGAGTACGGCTGGAGGCGAGGACCAGGGGAAAGGAGAAATAAACGGCGCTTGCGACGAGGGCGCTTCGTCGATCTTGCAAAAGGTCTTTGGCCCAGAGATAGACCAAAAGTAGCTGTAGAAGCAGCGCGATTTGAAGGAAAAAACGGGCCCCAAATGGGGTGATACCGAACAGGCTATATCCCAATGCGGTGATCTGGTAAGTCAGGGGAGGTTTATGGTAGTGGTGGATTTGCAACAGCGAGGGATGCAGCCAGTCGCCGTTGAGAAACATTTCTCTACCGATCTCGGCATAGCGGGCGTCGCTGGTCTCCACGACTCCGTAGGAGCCGACGTTCCATAGTAGGATCGAAGCCGCAAAGAGCAGCAGCAGGAGAAAAAGTCTGTTTTCATTCGCTTTCACGGTGCGACTCCTTTCGATGATGGCGTCGATGCAGGATGATATTGCGTCCATAGACGACGAAGCCGAAAAGTTGTCCCAAAAAGAGCACGGGGTCGAGACGGAAAATCGCATAGATCAAGATCATGCTCGAACCCGTCAAACTCAGGATCCAAAATCCCAGGGGGAGATGTGAATGGCCGCGATGCTCGGAGAGCAGCCACTGATAGACGAAACGAAAGGTAAAAAGGATTTGAGCGACGCTTCCCCAGACCAAAAGCCAAAAGGGGATCTCCGGGTTGTGAAAGAGGCGAAGAGTGTCGATTCGTCCGTTGTGATAGGCATAGAAAAGCACCAAAAGGGGAAAGAGGAGCAAAAAGATCCGCAAAGAGCGTCTCAGACGCTGCCAACTGCCTTGCATCTGCATATTTCGGATGTAGATGAAATAGCCGATGCCCTGTCCCAGCATGATCGCAAAGTCGTCTCGCAACCAGCCGTAGACGAACATCAGTAGCGAAGCCAAAAGGCTCAATTGCCAAAAAAGCTCCGGCGTCATGACCCGCCGCATCCTTTCCGAAGCGATCCACTGCACGAGCAAACGGGCGGAAAAAAGGATCTGTGCGGCGAAACCTACCGCATATATCCAAGGGGCACTCATCGCATGCAATCGAGTTTTTCCTCTTCGATGCGGTAGCGGATCTTTCGATTTTTCATCCAACGATAGGCGAAAAGATCTTGGAGCGGACGCAACGAACGATTGAAAAAGTTGAATTTGGATTCACCGGCTTCTCTGGGGAAATGGCGGACGGGAACCTGCTTGATCGTTCCTCCCTCGAGCTGCACCAGAGCGGGCCAGAAGCGGTGCATTCCGTCGAAAAAAGGGAGTTTTTTGACGATTTCGCTCCGAAAGAGTTTGAGGGGGCATCCCGTATCGATGATGTGGTCGTCGATCAGTTTTCTGCGAACGGTGTTGGCGATTTTGGATTGGATCTTTTTGCTCCAGGTGTCTTGACGTTTGGCACGATAGCCCACGACGCCGTCATATTTTTCAATATGAGAGAGGAGGAGATCGAAATCTTCCGGAGCGGTTTGCAAATCGGCGTCGATGTACCCTAGCAGTTCGGTCCGGCAACGATCGATTCCCGCTTTGATGGCGCTGCTAAGTCCCCGATTGCTCGAGAAGCGAAGAAAACCGAAACGCTGATCCCGGGTGCAGATTTTGGCGATCTCTTCACCGCTCCCGTCGGTCGATCCGTCGTCGACGAAAAGGACACAGCTTTTCACTGGGCAGTCGTCCAGATAGGTTCCCAAACGCCGTGCCAGTCGGGGAAGCGATTCGATTTCATTGTAGACGGGGACGACAATCGTCAATTTGACCTCATGATCGTTCTGATTCATTTCGATTCTTTTCTACCGTTTCGTTTCGTGTAAGTTATGAAAGTATATCCAATGCCGGGGATGAAGTGTTTGAATGCTCATGGGCTTTTGGATAAAATAGCCCCATTTTATGTCCAAGGATGAGGAACACACGATGGATATCCGCAAACTCTATCTCGACTATTTCGCCTCCAAAGGCCACCGGGTCGTCCCCAGCTCTCCGCTGGTGCCCGACGATCCGACCCTGCTCTTTACCAACGCGGGGATGGTGCAGTTCAAGAGCATCTTCACCGGAGAAGCCCCCGTGCCCGAACCGCCCCGTGCGACGAGCTCCCAGACCTGCATCCGCGCCGGCGGCAAGCACAATGACCTGGACAACGTAGGCTACACCGCGCGCCACCACACTTTCTTCGAAATGCTGGGCAACTTCAGCTTCGGCGACTATTTCAAGAAAGAGGCCATCGCCTATGCCTGGGAATTCGTCACGGGCGAAGCCTATCTCAACCTGCCGGTGGAGAAGATCTGGGTGACGGTGCACGAGAGCGACGACGAAGCTTACGATCTGTGGAAAGAACATATCGCCGAGGAGCGGATCATGCGCTTCGGCGACAAAGACAACTTTTGGCAAATGGGCGATACGGGTCCCTGCGGTCCCTGCAGCGAAATCTTCTACGACCAGGGGGCGGAGCACTTCCACGGCCCCGAGGATCATATGGGCGGCGAGGGAGACCGCTTCCTGGAGATTTGGAACCTGGTCTTCATGCAGTACGAGCGCGACGAGCAAGGCACGCTGCATCCTCTGCCCAAGCCCTCCATCGACACCGGCATGGGTCTGGAGCGGGTCGTGGCGATCAAAGAGGGGGTCTTCAACAACTACGACTCGAGCCTCTTTCGCCCCCTCATCGAGGCGATCACCCTCCTGGTGGGCCGGGCACCGACGGAGGATACGATCGCCAGCTACCGGGTCATCGCCGATCACCTGCGCTCGACGACCTTCCTGCTGGCTCAGGGGGTCAACTTCGACAAAGAAGGGCGCGGCTACGTCCTGCGTCGCATCATGCGCCGGGCGATTCGCCACGGATATCTGCTGGGATTGCGCGAGCCTTTCATGTACCGACTGGTCGATCCTCTCGTGAAGCAGATGGGAAGCCACTACGACTACCTGCCCAAGCGCGCCGAAGCGGTCAAGACGGCGATGAAGCTGGAGGAGGAGCGCTTTTTCGAGACGATCGAAGCGGGGATCAAACTCTTTGCCGAGGAGCTCGAGCGCACCGACAAGGTCTTTAGCGGCGAAGTGGCCTTCAAACTCTACGACACCTTCGGATTCCCTCTGGATCTGACTCAGGATATGCTTCGCGAGAAAGGGATCGAGCTCGATCTGGAAGGCTTCGAAGCCAAAATGGCCGAGCAAAAGGCCAAATCCCGTGCCGCCTGGAAGGGCAGCGGCGACGCGGCGGTCAGCGGGGACTTCAAGGTCCTGGAGGAGCGCTACGGGCCCAACCGCTTTGTCGGCTACGATCTGACCGACGTGGAGACCCGGGTGGTCGCACTGCTGGACGAAGGGTACAAAGAGGTCGATGAGCTCAGCGGCATGGGCTGGGTGATGCTCGAACAGACCCCCTTCTACGCCGAGTCGGGAGGGCAAGTCGGCGACCGGGGCGAACTTATCGTCTCCGACGGCGGCCCCAACGTCAAGGTTCTCGATACCAAGAAGTTCAACGAACTCAACCTCTCCCTGGTCGATACCGCCGGGGGCGTGCTGCGCAGGGGCGAGAGCGTCGAAGCCGTGGTGGACGCCTCCAGAGCGCAGATCGCCCGGCACCACAGTGCGACGCACCTGCTGCATGCGGCGTTGCGGCGGATTTTGGGCGAGCACGTCACGCAGGCGGGATCGCTGGTGGAGGCGGAGCGGCTGCGCTTCGACTTTAGCCATCCCAAGGCGCTGAGCGCCGAAGAGTTGCGCCGCATCGAAGATTGGGTCAACGACAAGATCGAGCGGGCGATCCCCGAGCGCACCGAAGTGATGCCGATCGAAGAGGCCAAAAAGGCCGGAGCGATGGCGCTCTTTGGCGAAAAGTACGGCGACGAGGTGCGGGTGGTGCGCTTCGACGACGCCAGCGTGGAGCTCTGCGGGGGGACGCATGTGAAAAACAGCAGCGAAATCGGCCTCTTTCTCATCAGCAAAGAGTCGGGCGTAAGCGCCGGAGTGCGCCGCATCGAAGCGGTCTGCTCCAAAGCGGCCCGGCTGGAGGTAGAGCGGCTGCGCCGTGAACGTGCAGCACTCGGCGAAGAGCTCAAAAATCCCGATCCTCTCACCGGGGTACGCAAGCTCAAAGAGCAGATCAAAACGCTCAAAAGCGAACTCGACGCCGCCCTGGCCGCGGGGAGCAAAGAGCTGAGCGAAGAGCGCATCGGTGAGATCACCGTGATCGTGGACGAGGTCGCCGCAGGCGACATCAAGAAGATGATCGACGAGATCAAAAACCGCCACGAAAAAGTGGCCGTCATGCTCTTCATGAAAAAAGGCGACAAAGTTCTGCTGGCTGCCGGAAGCAAAAACACTCCCGTCAAAGCGGGCGAGTGGATCAAACAGATCGCCCCGATCCTGGGAGGCGGCGGAGGCGGCCGCCCCGACTTCGCCCAGGCCGGAGGCAAGGATGCTTCCAAACTCCCCGAAGCGATCAAAGC
>CAYUXG010000002.1:0-24624 GCA_964448735.1 uncultured Nitratifractor sp.
AGGATCCGAGCAACCGAGCAATCGAGGAGTCGAAGGAATGATCCGCACTCCCTATTTGGCGACCGACGGGATTATCGAAATCTACGAAGGCGGACTCTTTCGGGGGATCGTGCTGATCGAGCGCAAGAACGAGCCTCGCGGCACGGCGCTGCCGGGGGGATTCGTCGAAGTCGGGGAGCGGGTGGAGGATGCCTGCGTGCGGGAGATGCGTGAAGAGACGGGATTGCAGGTGCGCATCCGCCGCCTGCTGGGGGTCTATTCCGATCCTTCCCGCGATCCGCGCTTTCATACCGCCAGTGCCGTCTATCTTTGCGAAGCCGAAGGAGAACCCCGAGGCGGCGACGATGCGAAGAGTGCGAAGATCGTCGCGATCGAGGAGATCCCCTGGGGGGATCTATGCTTCGATCATGCCGAGATTTTGAGGGATTACCTGAAACGATAGAGTGCCGGAGTCAATCTTTTGGGCGGAGGACGCCCGATGTGCACGCACGGAGGATCGCGCGTGCAAGGAGGGGCTTAGGCTTCGCTCTCTTTTTTGAGCATCATTCCCCGGATTTCATCTTCATCTAGGAGCTCTTTGTCGTACTTGACGACCATCATCCCTTCGGTTTCGTTGACGTAGACATCGTTGATGCCGGCATGCTTCTTGAGCTCGGGGAGTTTCTCCCGGTCGAAATGCTCCGTATCGAGGTAGAGGGTGCCGCGCAGGCCGGGATTGCGCATGCTTGCGATCCAGAGGGCCCAGAAGACCGAAACGACCAGGACGGTGATTGCGACTCCCTTGACGCTCCAGTGGCCGAAGATCCATCCCGCCAGCGTCGCTCCGACCCCCATCCCGATGTAGGCGAAGGTGTTGGCTACGCCCAGGGCAGCGCCTTTTTGATGCGCTTTGGCGAATTTGCTCACGAAGCTCTGCAGCAGAGGCTCGAACATGTTGAAGCCGATGAAGAAGAAGGTGACCCCCGTGCCGAAGAGCCAGAGGGAGCTAGAAAATCCCATCAGCAAGAAAGCGACGGCGATGAAGGCGATGGAGGCGAGGAAAACCTCTTTGCCCTTGTTGTACTTCTCGCCGAAGACCGCCGAAGGCCCCATGGCGATGATACCGAAGATGACGGCGGGAAGATAGACTTTCCAAAATTCGTTCAGGGGAAGGTGGAAGGTGTTTTTGAGCACCAGGGGGATGAGGAAAAAGGCTACGGCCATGGTGGAGCTGTGAAAGAGGAACGTCACATACATCCGCACCAAATCCTTGTCCCGAAAGACGTGATGGACCTTGGCCTCCTCTTCGGCGAAGCTATGGGTGATCTTGGGAGGTTCGGGCACGACGGTAAAGAGCAGGATGATGGAGAGCAGAGCCATGCCCGCCGTCAGGTAAAAGAGGAAAGGCACGCCGTCGTGCATTCCGCCGATGATGGGTCCGACGATCATGGCCGCAGTGAAGGAGAGGGCGATGACCATCCCCATGACCGCCATGGCGTGGGCGCGTTCCTCTTCGCGGACGTGATCGGAGATCATCGCGATGATGACGGCACCGATGGCGCCGGCACCCTGGAGGAAGCGTCCCAGCAGAAGGGTGTAGATGTTTTCGGCCATTCCCGCGATGACGGAGCCGGCGGCGAAGATGAGCAATCCGATGAGAATCGCCTTTTTCCGGCCGATCTTGTCGCTCAGGCTTCCGAAGGGGACTTGAAACGCCGCCTGGGTGAAGGCGTAGCCGCCCACGGCGAGGCCCACCAGCGTGGGGGTGGCTCCGGGAAGATCCTTGGCATAGGCCGAGAGGACGGAGATGACGACGAAGAGACCGAGGAAACGCAGCCCGATGATGAGGCTGAGGTGCCAAGTCTTTGCGATGATGGGTTTCATGGGGTTCATCCTTGCTTGGGTATAATTTTCCCGTTTCGACGGTGAATAATCAAAAAGATTGAAGCCGTCGAGCGGAAGCTTTGATGAAAATATCTTCCAAATCGGGAATATTTCCGTCAAATCTTCGAGATTATAGTCCCTCTACGATTAAAGAAGGTTAACGACGATGACGATGGTATTGGCAAGCGGAAACAAGGGAAAACTTCGGGAGTTTCGAGAAGCCTTCGGCGAAGAGCTCAGAAGTATGCAGGAGTTGACGGAGCCTCTGGAGGTGGAGGAGACGGCGAAGAGCTTCGCCGGCAATGCACTGCTCAAGGCTCGGGCGCTGTATGAAAAGCTGGGGCCGGGGCATCTGGTCATCAGCGACGACAGCGGGATTTCGGTCCCTCTGCTCGGAGGCGCACCGGGGATCTACTCGGCACGCTACGCCGGGGAAGAAGCCGACGACCGGGCCAATTTGCAGAAGTTGATCGACGAACTCAAGGCCAGGAGAGTCTCCCGGACGCCGGCATACTACACCGCCGCCGTGGCGCTGGTCTCGGAGGAGGGGGAGTATGTGGTGCACGGCTGGATGCACGGCGACGTGATCGACGAGGCACGGGGAAGCGGGGGGTTCGGATACGATCCGATCTTTATCCCCGAGGGGTACGACAAGACCCTGGGGGAGCTGGAGTCGTCGGTCAAAGCCGGGATCTCCCACCGGGCCAAAGCGATCGAACGGGCCCGCCCCGTGATCGAGCTTTTAAGGAGAAGAAGATGACAAGCTGGCAGCGAGAGGAGGCCCAAAGGGGCTTTATGGAGGATTTGCAACGCCTCTATGACGAGCTTCAGCGACGGCAGGAGGAGCTGGGGGCTTTTATGCGACTCGCGGAGGGAGAGGAACATCCCGAAGCCCGCAGGCTCGTGGAGCGGATGCTCAAGACGCTGGGCTTGCCGGAGAACCCCGATACGGTGATGGCGGCGCTGATCCGACTGGTGCAGCTGCGCGAAGATGCTTTGGAACAGGTGATGAAACGTATGGGTCGGCAAGAGGAGCAGATCATCGAGGCGAAAGAGAAGGCCTATTTTTTCGTCAGCGATTTTCACCTGGAGCGTTTCGAAGAGCTGATCGTCTGGATCGAAGAGCAAAATCTCCTGAGTCCATTCTATCGCACCTTGATCTCGGGGGTGCACGCCGTCGGACTGGCAATGACCCGCTGGCAAAACGGCTGGACTTCCCATATTATCCACGGCATCAACCGAGAACTTTTCTCCCTCTTCAACGGGGACGAGGAGAAGATCTTTGAGATGCTTCGGGAGAAGGAACTTCTCGATCGCCGTGGAGGAGAAGAGGCCGACCGCTGCTATTCGGTGCTCGTTTCGGAGGGAGGAGGGTATCGCAGACTCTCTTACGCAGAGGCTTTCAAGCGGGAGATCGCCGAAGTGGAGGAGTCGCTTTCCGCATTGATCGCCGCTCTGAAAGCGTCGGAGGATGAGGTCTGGGAGCAGAAGGAGGCGTGGCTGGAGTATTTTGCCGCCCTGAAACGGGCATTCCTCCATACCGAACCGGATGAGCTGGTGGAGTATTGGGCGGAGGTGGATCGGCGCTGGATGGCGGTGACGACCCCCCTGCAGGTAGGCCATCCGCTGGAGTATTACGAAGATCACTATCGCAAGGCGGTGGCGCTGGAGTGGGATCTTCGGGTGGTCAATCCCCGGCTTCAGTCCAAGTCGGAGGTCAAAACGGCGATTCGCTCTTTCGCGGCGAATCTGGCGATATCGATGGGATTGGAGGCGGAGAAGATCTTCGCCAAAAACGTCGAGCAGATCGAAAAGACCCAGCTTTACATCGGCCAGCCGGTGCTCTATTACGGCGCGGAGTTCAACGGCCTCTTTTCCGCCCAGGTGGTTCCCAACGACGAAAAGGTCTCCAGCGAATTGGGCAAAAAGATCTTCGCCTACGCCGATTTCGTCCGCCAGTCCCAGCGGGCCAAACCGGTGATGCAACTGAGCATCGAGAGTTTCGGCGAAGCTTTCGTCCGCAAACGCAGGGAACTTTTGGAAAAACCCGAGCTCTGGATGCGCCTTTACGAAATCTCCACGATCGGCCACGAGTTCGGCCATATCCTCTGGATCGACAGCGATACGGAGGTGGCGATGAACCGCAGCGGACAATTCAAAAATATCGAAGAGTTCAAAGCCACCACGGGTGGATTGATGGCCTTTTTCCACCGGGAGGAGGCGGAGCTCCGAGAAGATCTACTCGACGATTTGGCGAGCCGCGCCGTGGGGCTGATGGCGTGGAGGGAGGTGGGAGAAGTGCTTCCTTATTACTGCGAAGGGTTGATTCATCTGGAGATCCTGGCGGCCTCGGGCGCGCTTCGTTTCGAGGGGATCTCCGTAAGCGTCCACCCCGAGCGGTACGAGACGATGAAAGAGCATTACCGCAGGGCCTACCGGGAGTTGGCGGAGCATTATGTCGGGCGAAAAGACGCCGCCGAGTATCTGGAGCGATATGCCCGCAAAGAGGGAGAGCATTACCTCCCCCTCACCCCCGCGGTGCGGGATTTCGTCGAAGCCTATTACGAGCGTTACCGCGAAATCGGCCAAAAGGTGGCTCTGCCCGGAAAAGAGGAGTAGCGAGGCATGAGCCGAAATCCGGAGCCTAAGGTCATGCAGGAGCTTCATCGTAGGCTGCAGGATTGGTATCGACGGGAGGGGCGGCATGATCTTCCCTGGCGCAAGACGCGGGACCCCTACCGGATCTATCTGAGCGAAATCATGCTCCAGCAAACCCGGGTCGAGACGGTGCTGGAGCGATTCTACTTCCCCTTTCTCGAGCGCTTTCCCACCCTTGCCTCCGTCGCCGAAGCTCCGGAAGAGGCAGTGCTCAAGGCATGGGAGGGGCTGGGCTATTATCGCCGGGCACGCTATCTGCACCAGACGGCGAAACGCACCGCCGGTCGTCTCCCCCCGTCGGCGCAAGAGCTGGAGGAGCTGCCGGGAATCGGGCGCTCCACCGCCCGGGCCGTGGCGTGCTTCGCGTTTGACGAGGCGCTGCCGATTCTCGATGCCAACGTGCGACGGGTGCTTCATCGTTTCTTCGCCCGCGCAAAGGCGGGGGAGCGGGAGCTTTGGGCCTTGGCGGAGTCTCTTTTCGATGAGAAACGGGCCTACGATTACAACCAGGCGATGATGGATCTTGGGGCGGGGATCTGCACGCCGAAGTCCCCGGAGTGCGCCCGTTGTCCTCTAGCTCTCGGCTGCGAGGGGAAAGCCTCCCCCGAACGCTATCCCGAAGCACGCCGCCGCAAAAAAGTGCCGAGACGGCGGAGCCGGATCCTGGTCCATCGCAAAGGGGAGCGTCTGGCTCTGCAACGGGCCGAGGAGGGCTTTCACGGCGGGCTCTGGCGCTTTCCCCAATCGGAAGAGTTTGCAAAAGGTCGGGTTTTGGGAGAGGTACGCCGAGTATATAGCCATTTCATCCTGGAGGCAAGTGTGCAGGAGGTGGATGCGTTGCCCGACGATTTGACGGTCGAATATCTCCTCCCGGAAAAGATTGAACAGCTTCCTCTCGGAGCTGCCGACCGGGAGGCCCTCGCTCTGGCGCTTCGCGAAGCGCGCTAGCGCTGTTTCCCATCGTTACACCGTTTCTCGCTTTTTCTGCATGCAACCCCAATCTCAAGGGCTTTAAAAAACTTTCTGTTAAACTGTAGCACTATTGTGAAGTGTGTATTTAACATTATCAAAGGGGTTAGACTATGACGCATATGGTGACCGATCATCCCTATTTCGGTGTCTTCGTGCTCTTCGTCCTGACGGCCGTCGCCTTTCCCGCGACGCTTGTCCTGGCGCGCTACGTCAGCCGCAAGCTGGCGCGTCTCGATACGGAGAAACTCAAACTCTCCATCTACGAGTGCGGGCCCGAGCCCAACAAACAGCCCAACCGCATCTCGGTCCAGTTCTACCTGATCGCGCTACTCTTTATCCTTTTCGACGTGGAGATCATCTTCATGTTCCCCTGGGCCATCGATTTCAAGCTTCTGGGCTGGTTTGGCTTCGTGGAGATGATTCTCTTCATCGTTCTGCTAGCGATCGGATTTATCTATGCATGGAAGAAAGGAGCGCTTGAATGGCACAGCATCAAGTAAACTACGCCTCCTCCGGAGGCCTTCCCGTGGCGCTGACCACGGTGGACAAACTGCTCAACTGGGGACGGTCCAACTCCCTCTGGCCCCTGACCTACGGATTGGCCTGCTGCGCTATCGAGATGATGGCTTCGGGTGCGAGCCGCTTCGACTTCGACCGGATGGGGGTGATCTTTCGCGCCTCTCCCCGGCAAGCGGACGTGATGATCCTCGCCGGGACGCTGAGCAAGAAACACGCCGAGTTCGCCCGCAGGCTCTACGACCAGATGGCCGAACCCAAGTGGGTCATCTCCATGGGTAGCTGCGCCAACACCGGCGGAATGTTCAATACCTACGCGACGGTGCAGGGGGTCGACCGGATTATCCCCGTGGATATCTATCTGCCCGGATGCGCTCCCCGGCCCGAGACGCTGCAGTACGCGATGATGATGCTCCAGAAGAAGATTCGCCGCGAGCCGGCCGATCAGAAAAAGAGAAAACTCCAGAGGTTCGTCTGATGAGAAAATATACCCCCAAAGACAACGTCCAGGCCAAAGCCAAGTACACCGACCGATTCTGGGTCGCGCCCAAAGTCCCCCGCCTCCCCGTGGAAGAGGAGCATTTCGTTTCTACGCTCGAAGCGCTCAAAGCGAAGGTCGAAGTCCTCGATGCCTACATGGAGATCGGGCAACTGGTCGTGCATATTCGCCCCGAAGAGAACGTCACCGCCCTCAAGACGCTCAAAGAGGAGTGCGGCTACGCCATGTGTTCCGAGCTTAGTGCCGTGGATTATTTGGCGCAGGACGGGGAGTTCGAGATCTTTTATCAGATGCTCAACCTCGACGAAGCCAAACGCACGCGGATTCTGACTCGGATCAAGAAGGATCAGGCGATCGAGAGCATCGTGCCCCTCTATGCCATGGCCAACTTCGCCGAGCGGGAGATGTACGATATGTTCGGCATCTACGTCAACAACCACCCCTACCTCAAGCGGATCATCATGCCCGACGACTGGGAAGGGCATCCGCTGCTCAAGACCTATCCCCTGGAGGGAGACGAAGCGGCGAGCTGGTACGAGGTGGACAAGATCTTCGGCAAGGAGTACCGCGACGTCATCGGGCCCGAAAACCGCGATCCCGCCCGGATCGACCGTTACGATACCCAGCGTTTCTCTCGGATCGGCCACGAGGTCCCCTTCGGCGCCGATCCCGAGACGGTGGACGAGACCGAAACTCCCATCGAATACAGCAGCGACTTTCTGGTGGATTACAACAAGGGTCCCCACAAAGTCCTGGATAAAAGAAAGTAGGAGCCCTCATGCATCAGCAGCCCAACAAACTGAGACCCTTTTTCGAAAATCTCAATTTCGAGCGCGACGACAATACGATGGTGATCAACTTCGGCCCCCAGCACCCCTCCGCCCACGGACAGCTCCGCCTCATTCTGGAGCTCGACGGCGAACAGGTGGTCAAAGCTCATCCCGATATCGGTTATCTCCACCGAGGCGTCGAGAAGATGGCGGAGAATATGATCTACAACGAATTCCTCCCTACCACCGACCGACTCGACTACATCGCTTCGACCTCCAACAACTACGCCTTCGCTCTGGCGGTCGAGCGGCTCATCGGCCTGGAGGTTCCTCGCCGAGCCCAGGTGATCCGCACGATGCTGCTGGAGCTCAACCGGATCATTTCGCACCTCTTTTTCCTGGCGACGCACGCTCTGGACGTGGGGGCGATGTCGATCTTCCTCTACGCCTTCAGGGAGCGTGAGTTTGCGATGGACTTGATGGAAGACTACTGCGGCGCACGTCTGACCCATTCGGCGGTGCGCATCGGCGGCGTGCCTCTGGATCTGCCCGAGGGCTGGCTGACCAGTCTGACGGAGTTTATCGACAAACTTCCCGAGCAGATCAAGCTCTACGAAGATCTCTTGACGGAGAACCGAATCTGGAAGATGCGTCTGGAGAACGTGGGGATCGTCACTCCCGAGCAGGCGCTGAGCTGGGGATGTACCGGGATTATGCTGCGCGGTTCGGGGATCGAATACGACGTCCGCAAGGAGGAGCCCTACGAACTTTACGACGAGCTGGATTTCGACATTCCCGTCAGCGATCGCTGCGACAGTTACGGGCGCTACCGCCTCTATATGGAGGAGATGAAGCAGTCGATACGCATCCTGCGCCAGCTCATCGGCATGTATGCCGCTACCGACAGTCAGCTGATGGCCCATGCCCCGCAGTACATCTCCGCGCCCAAAGAGGAGATCATGACCCAAAACTACGCCCTGATGCAGCACTTCGTGCTCGTCACCCAGGGGATGCGTCCTCCCAAAGGGACGGTCTATGCCCCGACCGAATCTCCCAAAGGAGAGCTGGGATTCTGGATCCGTTCCGAAGGAGAACCCTACGCTTACCGCCTGAAGGTCCGGGCTCCGAGCTTCTTCCACACGGGAATTTTGCAGGATATTTTGGTGGGGACTTACATCCCCGACGTTGTCACGATCATCGGAAGCACCAACATCGTCTTCGGCGAAGTAGATCGATAAGCAGAGAAAGGACCCAAGATGAAACGATACGATTTGCGTCATCTGCACGACGACTTCTACGATCGGATGATGGAACTGATCGAGAAGGATCTCAAGCCTGCGGAGGTGGGGATCTTTCTCTTCGAAATCGGCGATTTCTCTCCGATCCAGAAGAGTGCCGACCTAGTCAAAGAGCATGGCCATGAGCTGATGAACTCTCTCAAGTTCACCGAGGTGGACTGGACCATCGTCGTCAAGCGAAAGGCCGACTGATGGCGAAGGTTCTCTTCTCCACCTGGCGGGGCGAGCGGATCGACAACCGGGGGAAAGAGCCCGAAGCATGGGAAGAGTCCGCCTTCAAGCTGCCGGAGAACTATGACGAGGGAACGCCCAGCAAAGCGTTCATCGGCTGGGACGGCGTGGCGATTTTTCAGGAGGATGTGGATGCGGTTCGTCTGGCGACGGAGTACGCCGCGACTTACCAGAAATACTCCGAAGCCTGCGGGCGCTGTGCTCCCGGACGTTGGGGCGGGCGGATCCTCTACGATCTGCTGGACAAGATCGCCCGAGGCGAAGGGAGCTTCGAAGATGTGGAGCACCTGAAGGAGGTCTCCCAGACCATGATGCTCACCTCAAAGTGTGAAATCGGCCGGACCGTTCCCAAGCCGATTCTCGATCTGATGGAGTTTTACAAAGAGCAGTTCGACACCTGCATCACGGAGCAGAAGCCCTCCGCTCATTACGATGCCGAGATCAACTACATCGCCAAGGTGACGGCGCCCTGCATGGATGTCTGCCCCGCCCATGTGGATATCCCCGCCTACATCGAAGGGGTTCGGGATATGGTCTTTACCGAATCGCTTCAGGCGACGCGCCAGACGATGCCCCTGGCCCATACCTGCGGCCGAGTCTGTCCTCACCCTTGTGAAGATGCCTGCCGACGGGCCAATCTGGACGAACCGATCTCCATCATGGAGCTCAAGCGCCTCGGAGCCGATTACGAAACCGACCACGGCCTGGGCTTTTTGCATCCGCAAGAGCCCAAGCCTCTGCGCAACGACGGCAAGAAAGTCGCCATCGTCGGCGCCGGACCCGCGGGACTGACGGCGGCTTACTACCTGGGCCTGGAGGGGATCAAGGTCGATATCTTCGAAGAGCTTCCCGTCTTGGGGGGTGAAGTCGCCGTGGGTGTTCCGCAGTATCGCATGCCGATCGAGAAGTACAACAAGGATATCGAACTTGTCACTTCCCTGGAAGCGGTGGACGTCTATACCAACCACAAAGTTGATGCCGAGCGCCTCAAAGAGCTCGACGCGGAGTACGACGCCGTGCTCCTGGCCTTCGGTACCCGCCTCTCCAAAAAGGTCCGGGCCGAAAACGAACGGGACGACATGGAGGGCTACTGGGGTGCGATCGCCATGCTGGACAAGGTCAACCTCTGGCACAAGTACCGCATCGGTTCCCCGGCTTCCGAAGATTTGGCCGGCAAGACCGTGGTCTGTGTCGGCGGGGGATTCACCTCCATGGACGTAGTGCGCTGCTCGATCCGTGAGGGAGCCAAGAAGGTGATCATGCTCTACCGCCGGGACGAGAAGACCATCATCCGAAACACCACCTACGAAGAGTACCACGAAGCGGTGGAGGAAGGGGTGGAGTTTATCTTCCACTCCGCGGTAGAGCGGATCGTGGATGAGAACAACAAGCTCAAAAAATTGATCGTCAACCGTTTCGAACTGGTTCCCGATCCCGACGGTGGGCGACCCAAACTGGTCAAGATCGAGGGGGCCGACTTCGAGATCGAGTGCGACTGGTTGATCCCAGCGGTTTCCCAGGCTGCAGATTTGAGCATTCTGCCCGAAGAGTGGGATCTCAAACTCACCAGCTGGAATACTCTGCTGACCAATGGCCGGGACTATATGACCAGCCGTCCCGGGCTCTTCGCCGCGGGGGATTGCGAGTACGGTCCCATGACCATCGTCAACGCCGTGGGCCAAGCCAAGCGGGCCGCTTCGGTGATCAGCCGCTACATCTATGACGGAAAAGTGAGCTTGACCGACGAAGAGATCATGGAAGATCACCTGAATAAACTCAAGGTCTACGACAAAAACGAAAAGGTGACCGGCTGGATGCCGGGCATTCCCCGGCAGGAAAGCGAAAAACTCGAAGTCGACGAGCGCAAGGATAACAACCGGGAGGTCAATCTGGGCTTCACCGGAGAAGAGGCGATCGCCGAAGCGGAGCGCTGCATGCGCTGCTATTACATATCCATGGTGGCGGTGTGAGATGAGCGAAAGAAAAAGCATGCCCAAAGAGGTGACGATCACCATCGACGGCCAAAAGATCACGACCGAATGGGGCAAGACGATTCTCCAGGCGGCCCGGGAGAACGGGATCTATATCCCCACCATGTGCTATCTGAGCAAGGTCGAACCCATCGGTTCTTGTCGCATGTGCGTCGTGGAGGTCGAGGGAGTCGAGGGGATGATCCTCTCCTGCATGGAAAAGGCAGTGGACGGGGCGGTGGTTCGCACCGCCAGCGACGCGCTTTTCCGTGAGCGCCAAAAGATCATGGAGCTCTACGACGTCAACCACCCTCTCGAGTGCGGGGTTTGCGACAAAAGCGGCGAGTGCGATTTGCAGAACAAGACCCTGGAGTTTGCCGTAGATACCCAGGAGTTCGCCGCGAAAGATCAGCATCGTCCCGTGCAAAACTGGGGCTTCATCAGTTACGATCCCGCCCTGTGCATCATGTGCGAAAAGTGCGTGCGTACCTGTACCGAAATCATCGGCGACGATGCCTTGGCGATTGAGACGGGAGGGTACAAATCCACCATCGTCAATACCCGCGATTTGGAAGATTGTTCTCATTGCGGAGAATGTATGGCGGTTTGTCCGGTGGGTGCCCTCGTCAGCAGCGATTTCAAATACAGTTCCAATGCCTGGGAGCTGGAGAAGATCCCCGCGGCGTGTTTCCACTGTTCGGCGGGATGTTCTCTTCGATACGAAGTCAAACATACGAGCATTGAGAATCCCGAACCCCGGATCTACCGTGTCACCAACGATTTCGAATTCAGTACTCTTTGCGGGGCGGGACGCTTCGGCTACGATTTCGAAAATCGCACGGCGAAGCGCGATCCCCAAAAGCTGGCGGAGGCAGTGAAAGCTTTCGAAAAGGCGCAGACGATCCGCTTCGCTTCGACGATCAGCAACGAAGAGGCACTGCTCCTAGATCGTATTGCGAAAAAAACGGGTGCGAAGCTGATCTGTGACGAGGCCAGGGGATACCGGAAGTTTTTGCAAGCCTATCGCGAAGCGACGGGGCGCACTCTGCCCGGCGGAACTTTGCAGAAGCTCAAGCGTAGTAGGGTCGTCGTGACGATGGGAACGCGACTCTACGACGACGCACCGATGGTCAAGTTTGCCGTCGCCACGGCCATGCGGCGAGAGAAGGGGCAGATGGCCTACCTCCATCCCATCGAAGATCCCCGCATGCAGAATCTCGTCACCCAATTCGTCAAATACGAAGCGGGAAGCGAAGAGGGGGTCGCGGCCCTGCTGGCGGCCGCATTGATCGACCGGGCTCGTGCCCCCGAAACGTTGAATGCGCTTTTGGACGAACTCGATATCGGCTACCTGAGCGCCGAGAGCAACGTCTCCGAAGAGGAGCTGGAGCGACTGAAGCTCATGCTCTGGAAGCGCAAGCGCTTCACCCTCATCGTGGGGGCGGATCTCTACGATCATCCGAGGGTGGAGAATATCGCACGCTGGCTGGGAGTCTTAGAGCGCTACAGCGACTTCGACCTGATCGCCGTCCCCCCGGCGTCCAATAGCCTGGGAGTCTCCCTGATCTGCGATCTCGCCGACGAAGCGGAGGGCTTCACCGTCGGCATCAACGCGCCGGGAGATTACGTCCTGAGCGCTCTTGGAGAGGGGGACCTGGATCTGCCGGCAATGAATCAGCAGGAGGGGACGATGACGACGATGGAGGGGCGGGTCGTGCCCACCCATCCGGCGCTGCCCTACGAAGGGTACGAATTGGCCGACGTCGCCCGTGCTTTGGGAATCGAGCTGGAGGAGATCGTCGATTTGACCCCCGAGCTTCCCGCCGAAGCAGGATTCCGACGTGAGTGTTTCGACGATCTTCCCGACTATTTCGATGCCGCCGGAAATGAACATCGGGGCTATCTGCTGGAGCTTCCTACGGGAGAGGGGAAAACTCTTCCCGAAGAGCCCGAAGAGTTGGAGAGTTTCGACGGGACGATCCTCTACCGCTGCAACCCGGGGGCGCAGTTCTCCCCCTTTACGGCAAAGGCGCATCAATTGCAGGGGAGTGAAGCGGAGCTGAAGGGATCGGCCCAGTTCGCGATGGCGGCGAAACTTGCCGACGGCGACCGGGTGCGCTTCGTCCAAGACGGCATCGAGTATGAGCGGGTGTTTCGGATCGACACGGCCATGAAGGGAACCGTGGCGATCAATCCCGCATACGACAGGGGGCTAAGGAGCTTTGCGATATCCTCATATCGATTTAGTCCCGTAAAAATCACGAAGGCAGGGGATGCCCATGAGTAAACAAGAGATCACCATTCGTATCGACGGGGTGGAGTGCCGGACGACGGAAGGCGAGTACATTCTCAACGCCGCCCGTGCCAACGGCATCTTCATCCCCGCCATCTGCTATCTGACCCGATGTTCACCCACGCTGGCATGCCGGATCTGCCTGGTCGAAGCCGACGGCAAGCGGGTCTACTCCTGCAACGCCAAAGCCAAAGAGGGGATGGAGGTCGTCACCCAGACCGAAGAGATCCTCGAAGAGCGCCGGGCGATCATGGAGGTCTACGACGTCAACCACCCCTTGCAGTGCGGCGTTTGCGATCAGCACGGCGAGTGCGAATTGCAAAACTACACTCTGGAGCTTGGGGTCGACAGCCAGCACTTCGCCATCGCCGATACGAAGCGCGAAACCAAGAACTGGTCGAGCGTACTGCATTACGATGCGGGACTCTGCATCGTTTGTGAACGCTGCGTCACGGTCTGTAAGGATATGATCGGCGACAGTGCCATCAAGACCGGTCCCCGTGGCGGCGACAAGGTGGACAAGGCTTATAAGGAGAGCACCCCCAAAGACGCCTACGCCATGTGGAACAAGCTCCAAAAGTCGATCATCGTCCCCAGCAACGGCACCGATTTTACCAACTGTTCCGATTGTGGGGAGTGTACGGCGGTCTGTCCGGTCGGCGCCCTGACCGAGCGGGACTTCGTCTACAAGGCCAATCCCTGGGAGCTCAAAGAGATTCCCGCAACGTGCGCCCACTGCTCCAGCGGATGTCATCTCTACTACGAGACACGTTTCGACTCCATCGACAATCCCGAGGAGAAGATCTTCCGGGTCAAGAACGAGTGGAACTATCAGAGCCTCTGCGGCGCGGGGCGCTTCGGATACGATTTCGAAAACCGAGATGTGAAAAAAGACAAAACGGCCTTCGCCAAAGCGGTGGAGGCACTTGAAAAAGCGGAGACGATCCGTTTCTCTGCGATGATCAGCAACGAAGAGGCCCTGATGCTCCAGCGGCTCAAAGAAGAAAAAGGGGTCAAGCTCTTCAACCCCGAAGTGCGCCCTTTCCAGCGCTTCCTGCAAGCCTATGCCAAGAGCAGCGGTCAGAGCCTCTACGGAAGCGACTACAAAGAGATCATGGAGGAAGCGGATTTCGTCGTCAGTGTCGGAGCGGCATTGCGCAACGACAACCCCAACGCCCGCTACGCCTTCAACAATGTCCAGAAGATGAACAAAGGTGCCGGCCTCTACTTCCACCCCGTAGGCGATACCCTTATCCCCACCTTCGGCAAGAGCGTCGAGTGCATCACCCACAAGCCCGGACAAGAGGAGCTCGCCCTCTACCTGGTGCTGGATCTCTTCGCCGACAAAGAGGCACTTCCCGACTATCTGCGCAACTATCTTGCCGGTTTCCACGAGACGCGTAAGCGTACCGTCAAGGAAAAGGTAATGAAAGAGGTGACGGAGATCGTCAAGGATGAAGAGAGCGGGGAAGAGAAAGAGGTCAAGAAGAAAATCCCCGAAATGGTGGAGAAAGAGATCGAATATGACCATAATCTCCTGGTCGAAGCCCTGGGGGCCGATCCGGTGGCTTTCGGCGAAAACTTTGAAAAGATGATGAAGAAGAAGGAGTCCTTCGCCCTGATCGTCGGAGAGGATCTCTACGGTCATCCCCGCTGGGAAAACCTGGCGAAGCTCGTCGCCCTGGCGGAGAAACACTGCGGGATGAAGACTGCAATGATCCCGCCCAAATCCAACGCCCTGGGCGTAGCCCTGATCTGCGATCTGGATGATGAAGCGGAGGGGTACACCGTCGGCTACAACCAGCCCGGCGATTTCCGCCTCTCGGCTCTGGGCGACGGGGATTTGGATATGCCGGCAATGAATCAGCAGGAGGGGACGATGACGACGATGAACAAACGCGTCGTCCCCACCAACGCCGCACTGGAGTACGGAGGATACACCCTCAACGACCTAATGAACGCCATGGGAATGGGCCGGCGTTATACGGTGGAGTGGACGCAGGAGCTGCCCGTAGAGAAAGGTTTCCAAAGCGTCGCCTTCGACGATTTGCAAGACGGCTTCCTCAACGACGGCACGGAGGTCCGAGGCTATGCGCTCGCTTCGATCAAGAGCAGAGTCTCTACGGCCAAAGCCAAGGAGGCCGACGAATCGCTCGGGATGGAGGGGACGATCGCCTATCGCTGCAACCCGCAGCGGCAATTTAGCGATTTTACCGACAAGGCCCATCAGATCTTCGAACCCTTCGCTCTCTATTGCTCCCCGGCAAAAGCCGAAGAGCTCGGAGAAGAGGTGGAGCTCGGCTTCGAGAATGGCACGCTGCGACTCAAGGTGGAAGCGGATGAGCGCATGAGCGGAGAGATCGTCGCCGTGCCCGACTTCCGTGCGGCAGCGGATGTCTATCGACTCTTCGGCGACTCTCGCTACGCGAACGTAACTCTTAAAAAGGTGTAGTCATGGATGGATATATCATAGGAACGATTATCAAAGCCGTGCTGATTTTGGCGATCATCTCGGCGTTGGCGGGATTCGGTACCTACCTGGAGCGGAAGGTTCTGGCTTTCATGCAGCGCCGCCTCGGGCCGATGCACGTGGGCCCCTATGGGCTTTTGCAGTTGGCTGCCGACGGGATCAAACTCTTTACCAAAGAGGATTTCATCCCCAGCGGCGCCAATCGGCTGATCTTCATGCTGGCTCCGGTGATCACCGCGGCGACGGCCTTCATCGCCCTGGCGGCGGTGCCTCTGCTACCGGAGTTCAAACTCTTCGGAATCACGGTACGCCCCATCGTCTCGGATCTCAATATCGGTCTGCTCTTCGTTCTGGGGATGATGGCGGCAGGGCTCTACGGTCCCCTCCTGGCGGGTATGGCGCAGAACAACAAATGGGGACTGCTCGGAGCGGCACGTACGGCGGTGCAGTTTCTCAGCTACGAAGTGGTGACAGGACTCTCCGTCCTGGCTCCGGTGATGCTGGTCGGGTCCCTCTCTCTGATCGATTTCAACAATGCCCAGGCAGGAGGGATCGGCGATTGGTTGATCTGGAAGCAGCCCCTGGCTTTCATCCTCTTCCTGATCGCTGGATTTGCCGAGACCAACCGGACCCCCTTCGACCTGCTCGAACATGAAGCGGAAGTGGTCGCCGGATATGCCACCGAGTACAGCGGCATGCGCTGGGGGATGTTCTTCATCGGAGAGTATGCCAACATGATCACCATCGGCTTCTTGGCTTCGCTGGTTTTCCTGGGCGGTTTCAACTCCTGGGGATTCCTTCCCGGCGGTTTGGCGATCATCCTGAAGGTGAGTTTCTTCTTCTTCCTGATGCTCTGGGTGCGGGCAGCCTGGCCTCATGTGCGGCCCGATCAACTGATGTGGCTCTGCTGGAAGGTGCTGATGCCTCTGGCGGTAATCAACGTGACCCTCACCGGTCTCGTGATGATGTTTTAAGGAGTGGCAATGAGTCTGGAACAGTTCAAAAACCGCAACGTCGGAACCCAGAACTATACGATGCTCGATCTGGAACCCACTCCCGAGACGGGATGGGGACAGTTCAAACAGGTCGTCAAACGAAGCGTAAAGCTGGAGCTTTTCACCGGATTGAAAGTGACCTTCCGGGAGATGTTCAAAGCGCTTTTCATGGGAGAGATGCACACGACCAAATATCCCTTCGAGAAGCTTCCCATCGCTCCGCGCTATCGTGCGATCCATGAGATGAAGCGCCTGCTCGAGAGCGGGCACTACCGCTGCATCGGCTGCGGGCTGTGCGAAAAGATTTGCATCGCCGACTGTATCCGCATGGATACGCGCTACGACGAGAACCAGCGCAAAGAGGTGAGCGAATATACGATCAACTTCGGGCGCTGCATCTTCTGCGGCTATTGCGCCGAGGTTTGCCCCGAGCTGGCGATCGTGCACGGAGGTCGCTACGAGACGGCCAGCGAACAGCGCGCCAGCTTTGCCCTCTTCGAGGATATGCTCACGCCGTTGGATCAGTTGACCCAGCAGAAAGAGTATCCCGGCTTCGGTGCAGTCTCTGACGATGCGGACAAGAAGATCAAAAAAACACCCCTGGCCTACTAAGGAGTCATGATGGAAACTTTTGCCTTTTACCTCTTTTCGATTTTGATCATCGGCCTCTTCGGGGTGACGGTGATGAGTCGAAATATCCTCTACGCCATGACCTCCCTGGCAGCCGGCATGGTGCTGATCTCGGGGCTCTTCTTTATCCTCGGGGCCGATTTCCTCGGCGTGGTGCAGCTCATCGTCTATGTAGGAGCCGTGATGGCGCTCTACGCCTTCGCGATGATGTTTTTCGATGCGACCGGAACGATCCATGAGAAAAACACTTCGCCCGCGCTGGTCTTTCTGTTGGGAGGACTCAGTGCCGTTGTCCTGGTGGTGATCTTCGCCGCTCCCTCCATCGGAGAGAATCTCCATGCGATCGTTCCTCCCGTTGCAGGAGCGAGCAATCCCCAGGCGATCGGCCTCGTACTCTTCACCAAATATCTGGTGCCCTTTGAAGTTGCTGCGGTGATGCTGCTCGTCGCCATGATCGCCGGGATCATTTTGGCGGGGAAAAAGATGGATCAAAGCCTCTCTTCCAAAATCGAGAAGAAGCCTCAAACCCAAACCCCGGCTGCAGGAAAGGATGTAAAATGATTGGATTGAGCCACTATTTGATTCTTTCGGCCATACTCTTTAGTATCGGCTTGGTCGGTGTGATTCGCAGAAAGAATCTTCTGATGCTTTTCTTCGCCACCGAGATCATGCTCAATGCCGCCAATGTGGCCTTTGCCGCGATCTCAAGCTATCGGCACGATCTGAGTGGGCAGATGTTCGCCTTCTTTATCATTGCCGTTGCCGCTTCGGAAGTGGCGGTGGGATTGGGGCTGCTGATTCTGATCTACAAGAAGTACGGCACGCTCGATCTTGATAACTTTACGATGTTGAGGGGGTGATGATGGAAACGTTGGTCTATACGGCACTTTTCGCGCCGCTGGTCGGGTCCCTCTTTGCCGCACTCTTCGGCATGCGCCCCAAAACATTGCTCACAGGAGTGGTCACATCAATCCTGCTTTTTGTCTCCTTCGTAGCCTCCGTTCTGCTGTTGCAGCACGTCATGGCCGTGGGACCTGTCCATGCCACATTGATGGATTGGATCGTGGCAGGTGATATGCGGGTTCCTTTCGGATTCAATGTGGATGAGGTGACGGCGGTGATGATGGTGGTTGTGACCCTCGTCTCCACGGTCGTACATATCTACTCCAACGGCTACATGGAGCACGATAAGGGGTTCAACCGTTTCTTCAGCTACCTCTCCGCTTTCGTTTTCTCGATGCTGGTGCTGGTGATGAGCGACAACTTCCTGGGACTTTTCATCGGATGGGAAGGCGTTGGGGTCTGTTCCTGGCTGCTGATTGGCTTCTGGTATCACAAGCCGGACGTCACGCGGGATGTCAACCCTTCGATCTCCCCCGCCTGGGCAGCGAACGAAGCCTTCATCATGAACCGAATCGCAGACTTGGGAATGCTGATCGGGATCTTCCTGATCTTCTGGAACGTGGGATCACTGCAATACAGTGACGTCTTCGCTGCCGTGCCCAGTATGAGTCATGGTCTGTTGGTGGCGATCGGGATCTTCCTCTTCATCGGAGCGATGGGAAAATCGGCTCAGTTTCCCCTCCATACCTGGCTGGCAGATGCGATGGAGGGCCCCACGCCGGTCTCGGCATTGATTCACGCCGCGACCATGGTCACCGCCGGGGTCTATCTGGTGATCCGGGTGCATCCCCTCTACAGTACGATTCCCGAAGTGAGCTACTTTATCGCGGTGCTGGGAACCTTCGTCGCGATCTTCGCCGCCTCGATGGCGCTGGTCAACCGGGACCTCAAACGGATCATCGCCTACTCGACCCTTTCGCAGCTGGGGTATATGTTTGCCGCAGCGGGGTTGGGAGCCTACTGGGTGGCACTCTTCCACTTGGCGGCGCACGCCTTCTTCAAGGCGCTGCTCTTCCTCGGAGCCGGAAACGTCATGCATGCGATGAATGACGAGCTCGATATCTTCAAGATGGGCGGCCTGAAGAAGGTCATGCGTTGGACCTACCTCTATATGGGTGTCGCCTCTTTGGCCCTGGCGGGGATCTGGCCTTTTGCCGGATTCTTCTCCAAAGATACGATTTTGGAGGCTGCTTTCAACGAGCATAGCTACGGCATCTGGTTCGTTCTCTGGTTTACGGCGGGATTGACCGCTTTCTACAGCTTCCGCCTGGTATTCCTGACCTTTGAGAGCGACGAGCGCTACAAAAAGTACGGTTTCCATCCCCATGAAGTTCAGAAGTACGTGCTCTGGGCCATGGCGCCCCTGGGCATCCTGGCGGTAATCTTCGGTTGGTGGAAAGAGGAGTTTATGGCCTTTGTGACCCGGCTCCTCCCCGCTTACGAGATGAGCGAGCACACCGAGCATATGGTCTGGATCCTGGTGATCGTGACATTGAGCATCGCGATCGGTGGTATCATCCTCGCCTATATGCTTTATGCCAAGCGTCTCAAGCGAAACGAGAAGATCGAGCAGAGTCTTCCCTACCGGATCTTGAGCAACCAGTATTACATTCCGGTTTTTTATGAAAAGGCGTTTGCCAAACCCTATGCCGAGCTTTCCGATATCGCCTGGAAAGAGATCGACCTGCAAGTCGTCGATGCCACGGTGGACGGGATCGCCAAGGTGATCGAAGAGAGCGGAGACGGAACGCGCAGAATGCAGACCGGGAACCTCTCGGATTATCTCAAGTGGATGGCCGCCGGCGCGATTTTGCTCGCATTGCTGGCAGTGATGACCGCAGTGAACAGTTAAGGAGAGAATGGTATGGAGAATATTCTGAGTGTATTGATCTTTTTCCCGCTCATTGCGGCACTGCTGGGATTTGTCGTCAGTAAGGAGACGATCCGTGTCTACGGGATCACCGTTGCGGCGATCGAATTCATGCTTTCGCTCTGGCTGTGGTTTAGTTTCGATCCCGGCAACAGTGGGTTCCAATTTATCGAATTCGTTCCGCTGGTGAGCGATTTCGGCATCAACTATTATCTCGGGGTGGACGGGATCAGTCTCTTCATCATCGTCATGGCGGCGTTGATGACGCTGATCGGAATCGTAGGGCTTGGGGAAGTCAAGTCCCTGAAAAACATGATCCTCTCCCTGCTTCTGCTCGAAGTGGCGATGATCGGAGTTTTCGTCTCCCTCGATGCGATCCTCTTCTATCTCTTCTGGGAATTCTCCCTCGTGCCGATGCTCTACATCATCGGATACTGGGGCGGGGAGCGACGACTCTATGCGGCGGTGAAGTTTTTCCTCTACACCTTCGCCGGATCGTTGATCATGCTGGTGGGGATGCTCTACGTCGCCTATGTCTATCAGTCGGTGGCGGGAGTCTGGAGCTTCTCCCTGACCGACTGGTACGCACTGGTATTGCCGCTTTCGGTACAGAAGTGGCTCTTTTGGGCCTTTTTCCTCGGTTTTGCCATCAAGGTGCCGATGTTTCCTTTCCATACCTGGCTTCCCTATGCCCACGGTCAGGCTCCGACGGTCGGTTCGGTGATCCTGGCGGCAGTCCTTCTGAAGATGGGAACCTACGGATTCGTCCGCTTCTCTCTGCCCATGTTCCCCGACGCGACGGTGGCCTATATCGTACCGGTTGCCGTCATTGCGCTGATCATGATCATCTATACCGCCATGGTCGCCTATGCGCAGAAGGATATGAAGCAGGTAATCGCCTACTCCTCCATCTCCCACATGGGGGTGATCGTACTGGGGACTTTCGCTCTCAATCCCGTAGGGATCACCGGATCGGTTTTCTTCATGCTCTCGCACGGGATCGTTTCGGGGGCACTCTTCCTTCTCGTGGGTGTGATCTACGACCGGCGCCATACAAAGATGATGAGTGAATTCGGAGGTTTGGCTGCCGTGATGCCCAAATACGCGGTGATCTTCGGCATCATGCTGATGGCCTCCGTGGGGTTGCCTCTGACGATGGGATTCGTCGGAGAGTATCTCTCCCTGGCGGGCTTTTTCAAAATCTCGCCGGTGATGACCCTCTTGGCGGGCACGTCGATCATCCTGGGTGCGGTCTATATGCTCTCACTCTATAAAAAGAGCTTCTTCGGTCCCCTGACGAAGGAAGAGAACAAGAAACTCAAGGATCTCAACGGTCGGGAATTGACCGCATTGATTCCTTTGGTGGCGATCGTCATTTGGCTCGGGATCTATCCCAAACCCGTGCTGGTACCGATCGACAACAGCGTCAAAGCTTTGGTCTCTTTCATGCAGGAGAAGGCGCAGACGCCGGAAGCCAAGAGAGTGATCCACGTAAGCACACGTAGTAAGGAGGCGAAATAATGTTGCAGCCCATCTCCGTCAATATGGCGTCGTTGAATCTGATTACGCTCGCTCCGATGTTGGTGATCATCGGTGGAGCGCTGCTGATCCTGATCATCGACCTGCTGAAAAAGGATCTGGACAAGTCTCTCTATGTGATGCTCTCGGTGCTCGTGCTCTTTGTGGATTTCGGAGCGACGCTGAGTCTGGGGATCAATGAGCGGGGCTTCTTCGATGTGATGCTCCTCGATGGCGTCTCGATCATTTCGCAACTGTTGATTCTGATCGCCTCCATGCTCTTTATTCCGCTGGCGCTGACGACGAAGCGTTTTCATGAGTACTCTTATCCGGAGTATTTCGCCCTCTTCCTCTTTATGGTGGCAGGCTTTCAATTCATGGTGGCGAGCGACAATCTGATTTTGATCTTTGTCGGTCTCGAGACCGCTTCGCTGGCACTCTATACCCTCATCGCCATGCACAACACCCGGGGCTCTCATGAGGCCGCGATCAAGTATTTCACCATGGGAGCCATGGCTGCCGGCTTCTTCGTCATGGGAGCTGCAGCGATCTATGCAGTAACGGGAGCAGTCGAGCTCTACGACGTGGCGAAGGTATTGCAGGCGCGCATGAGCGAGCCCGGGATTCTGATCCCCGTCATCGGCGGAGCGCTGCTGATGATGGTGGCGATCGGGTTCAAAGTCTCTTTGATTCCTTTCCATCTCTGGACACCGGATGTTTACGAGGGCTCCAGCGCTCCGATGGCCGGATACATGTCCATCGTGCCGAAGGTGACGATGATGGTGGTCGCCATGCGTCTGCTGGGTCTTTATGTCGATATGGGGGTCGAGGCGGTGCGCTGGATGATCATCATCCTCGCCGTAGTGACCATGACCCTTTCGAACATGATGGCGATCGTGCAGGAAGATGTCAAGCGGATGCTTGCTTACAGCTCGATCTCCCATGCTGGATTCGTCATGGCGGCATTGGCTCTGGATACGACCAAAGCCTACAGCAGTATCTTCCTCTACTACGGTTTCTTCCTCTTTACGAACCTGGGAGCCTTTACCATGCTCTGGATCACCCGCCACAAGAAGCAGACCTATCACAGCCGTTTCCATCATCCCTACGAAAAGTTCGCCGGGTTGATCCACACGTCGCCTATGGGTGCGGTGATCATGGCGATCTTCATGCTCTCGCTGACCGGGGTGCCCCCCTTCAGCCTCTTCTGGGGAAAACTCTACGTCATCAGCGCGACCGTGGATGCAGGTTATCTCTGGTTGGCGATCGTCATGGCACTCAACAGTGCCATCGCTGCCTACTACTATCTGAAGCTGATCGTTTACATGTTCCTCAAGCCTCCCGTCGAGGGGATTGAGGCGATTGGGGTCAACAGTTCCCGCCCCCTGATGGTGATCGTGGGAATCTCCGTCGCCGTGACGACCTTCTCGATCTTTATTATGCAGCCTCTGCTAAGTTATATCACCTACATGGTAAGCGTCAGCGGATACTGATCCCAATCCGCCCCTCACCGGGCATAAATCTTTTGAGATGATGCTTCTTATCGCCGGTAATCTAACGGCACGGCGATCTTCTTCCGAAGTTCTTCGATATCACCCCGTATGACATGGTTGAATTGACTCTGGTTGAACGTTCGTTGCCGTTTGGCAAGCCGTGCCGTATGGGTGATGATCTTCTCTCTCATCTGAGCATAGTCGTACATGCCGTCGAGATAGTCAAGTACTTCCCTGATTCCAATGGCTTTCATGGGGGAGGGGCGACGTCCGTAGGTGGATTCCAAGAAAAGCACCTCATCCACAAGACCCTCGGATAGCATCCGGTCGGTACGCTGAGCAATCCTTTTTCGAAGCACTTCTCTCTCCGTCAGAATTTCATACATGGGCAAGGGCTCCTCGATGACGGGGAGCGGCGGATGATCCCGAAAATATCCACTCGGGCCCTGCCCGGTGGAGAGGGAGATTAGAAGAGCCTTTTCGATGCGGTAACGGTCGGAAGGGGCGAGAGTGTCGGCGTACTCCGGATCGATGTCACGCAGAATTGTATAGGCTTTGGGGAGGTCTGAGATCAGGCCATTCACTTTGTTACGGATCTCTTCGTCGATCGGAGGAAGAGGGCTGATCCCCTCGAGCAGGATCTTCAGGTAGAAGCTGCTGCCCCCCACGATAATTAGGGGGGCTTTCCTTTTTACGGATTCTCTTCTCGCCTCCCGATAGAGATCGACGAACTGCAAGACGTCGAAGGGTTCGTCGGGACGGATCAAATCGATGCCGAAATGGGGAATTTCTCCCCGCTCGGCTGGGCTGGGCTTGGCGGAGGCGATATCGATTTGACGATAAATCGAGAGTGAATCCAGAGAGAGGATGATCGCTCCGAATCTGGCTGCCGTCTCCAGTGCAAGGGCGCTTTTCCCGCTTGCCGTCGAGCCGATCAGTGCCAACTGGGGAGCTGTTTGTTCCGTCATAGAGACAATCATAGCATATCTGTCCATAGGGGATTGCAATAATTTTTTTCCACATCAATTCCATTTATAAAAGATCTGTGTTATACTATATGAAATCTCCTCTATGACAAAAAGAAAGATACAAGATGGCTAGAAAATATGATAAAGAAGAATTCGAGCTTGAATATACCGATGAGATGTTGCATCTAGCTATCAGTTACTATCAAAAGACGGAAATTGCAATTGATTTTCTCTATCATCTTGTCAAAAGCCATAAACTCAAAGTTTTCACTTCAATCATATTGAAATCCAATTATGCCGATTTTGGTTCTTTTTTACAAAAGAATAAACGAAAGACCGATATTCTTTTTTTGATCGGAGAAGAGCAAAACACTTACGCTCTACTCTGTCAAGAGACAAAAGTCGACGGCGGGGTCTACTTTATGAAGCGTCTTGAGAATGAATTGCACAAAATTGAGAAAAAGGCGGAGATCAATGCATCGGTAGTTGCGATCGAAAGCTCAAAATATGCCATTCGAGATCTTCTATTCATCGTCTTTGATAATTTCAATAAGGCGCTCAACAGTGAAGATGGTCCGATTATTTATCGGACGATTCGCTAATAGATCGAGGGATGATGCGACTGCTGGAGAAGGAGAACCGCTATAACCTGGCCAATCTGATCACCTTCGGCAACATTGCCTGCGGATTGCTGGCGCTCTATTTCA
>CAYUXG010000003.1:0-24622 GCA_964448735.1 uncultured Nitratifractor sp.
CCGAGGGGGTCTCGTGGCCCTTGGCTCCCGAAGAGATGGCGGTGGCCCACCAAAGTACGCCGTCCCGGTCGATCGCATAGGCTGCACCGTCGGCACCCTTTTCCCGCAGAGAGACGACGATGAAGTCTTTCCCCTTGAGGTCGACTTTTTTGGAGGAGCCGTCGGATTGGAGGATTTCAAACTGCGTCTTGCTTAGCGGGAGGACTCTCCTCTCCGTCGCCGGAGCGGCAGATGCCGCATAGCTTACCGCGGCGAGACTCACGAGAGCGACCCATCTTTTTCGAAGAGTTTTGCATCGCATGCTACGTTTCCTTTTTTTTACAATTATGCCGAGTTTTCGAAAGAGAAAGGGCCCATAGGACGATAGGAATGGGAATTAGGGTAGAATAATCGTCGATGTGCGGCACTTTTTCGAGTGCCGAGGAAAGGAAAAAAGATGCAAAAAGAGAGAAAAATACGATTTTTAGGCTTATGCGTGCTTTCGGGGATTTTGCTTGGCGGTTGCAGCCCTTCGGTCTGGTACAACCCCGTCAGCGGAGCTTCGGCGACCGGGCAAGTGGATCTGAGTCAAAAGAGTCCCTCCTTCCGCGAAGGGTATGAAGCGGGATGCCAAACTGCGGGGGGAGATTACAACAAAAGCAGCGAGCGTTTCAATTCCGATAGCGAGTATCACGAAGGGTGGTTTGCCGGGCGTAGTGCCTGCCAGCAAAAGTAGATCGGTACGAGTGGAGATTTGCGCGCAGGAAGATGGGTCACTGACAGCCGACGCACTCCATGCTACGGTCTTCGACGCCCTCTTCGGCGGCGACGGCTTCGGGGGATTGACTACGTAGATAATAGGTCGATTTGAGACCGAATTTCCATGCTTCCATGTAAATCTCGTTGAGATAGCGTCCGCTGGCTTTGTCCAGGCTGATGAAGATGTTGAGGCTTTGGCCCTGATCGATCCATTTTTGGCGGATGGCGCCGGCGCGGACGAGGAGGCGCTGATCGAGTTCATAGCTGGGAGTATAATAAGCCCAAGTGTCGGGGTTGAGGTTGGGAACAACCACCGGAATCATCCCCGAGAGGTTCTCCTCGAACCATTTGCGTTTATAGACCGGTTCGATCGCCTGGGTGGTTCCCGTGAGGATGGAGATGGAACTCGTCGGGGCGATCGCCATGAGGTAGCCGTTGCGCATGCCGTCTCTTTTGACCTTCTCTTTCAGCTCCAGCCAGTCATGGGTATAGCCGAAAAGTCCGCCCCGATCGACTAGTTTGCAGGCTTCGGGGTTGGCTTTGTCGATGGGAAAGATCCCTTTGGACCAGTCGGAGCCTTCGAAATTGGGGTAGCATCCTTTTTCAAGTGCCAGGTCGCTGGAAGATTTGATGGCGTAGTAGCTGACCGACTCCATCACTTCATCGATCTTGTGGAAATGCTCGTTGCTTCCCCATTCGATGCCCGCTTCGGCTAGCATTTGGGCTTCTCCCATGACTCCAAGTCCGATGGAACGGCTCTTCTGATTGGTCTTTTTCACTTTACTCAGGGGATAGAAGTTCAAATCGATCACATTATCCAGCATCCGGATTGCCGTGGGTACCACCCGGGCGATCTCTTCGGGGGTGTTGATTTTGGAAAGGTTGATCGAAGCGAGGTTGCAGACGGCAGTTTCCCCGTCGACGGCTTCCTTCTCCACCATCCAGATCTGTTTCCCCTCCAGGGTGTCAAGCGCCGTAATCTTTTTGGCGGGTTTCGTCACCCCGCTGTCAACCGTGACAAGCTCCTCTTCCTCAAAATGGACAATGCTCTGATCTTCGAAGATCACCTTGATCCGGTAGTGGTTGGGAGCGGTGTTTTGAAAGATTTCGGTACAGAGGTTGGAGCTTCGGATGATGCCGGCGTGGCGATTGGGATTGGCCCGGTTGGCGGCGTCTTTGAAGCAGAGAAAGGGGTTGCCCGTCTCGAAATAGCTCCGTAGGACCTCTTTCCAAAGCTGTTTGGCGGAGATGAGTTCTTTGGTGATGCCCTCTTTTCGTTCCAGCTCTTCATAGCGCTTTTCGAACTCCTCTCCGTAAAGCTCCGTCAATTCCCGGGTTTCGAAGGGATCGAAGAGGGTCCACATCCCATCCTCGGCAACCCGTTTCATGAAAAGATCGTTGATCCATAGGGCGGGGAAGAGATCGTGTGCCCGGCGTCGCTCTTCGCCCGAATTCTTTTTCAGGTCCAGAAAATCCCGGATATCGATATGCCAGGGTTCCAGATAGACGGCGATGGCTCCCTTGCGCGTGCCCAGCTGGTCCACGGCGATGGCCACGTCGTTGGCGATCTTGAGGAAGGGGACGATCCCCCCTGCGGCATGCTTGTGCCCGTCGATATAGGAGCCCATCCCTCGGACTTGGCTCCAGTCCCAACCGATGCCTCCGCCGAATTTGCTCAGCAGGGCCATCTCTTTGTAGCCGTCGAAGATCCCCTCGATATTGTCGGGAGTCGAGCCGATGTAGCAGGAGCTGAGCTGGTGGCGTGTGGTGCGAGCGTTGGAGAGGGTGGGGGTGGCCGCCATCACTTCGAATTTACTTAAAATGTCGTAAAACTTTTTCGCCCAGGTTTGGCAGTCAAATTCGTTTTGGGCCAAGAACATGGCCACGGCCATAAAGAGATGCTGCGGGAGCTCGATGGGATGCCCCTCACGGTCTTTGATCAAATAGCGGTCGTAAAGGGTGCGGATGCCCAGATAGGTAAATTGCAGATCTCGTTCGGGTTTGAGGTAATCGTTAAGGTCGTCGAGATCGTATTTTTCTTTGAGCCCCAGGAGGATACGCCCCTCTTTCTCTCCTCGTTCGAAATAGTCACGAAGGTGGTTGTACCCGGTAAAGCCAGACACCTTGTGGTAAATGTCGTATAGGAAGAGCCGGGCAGCGACGAAGGTCCAGTTGGGCTGGTCGATGTCGATCTTGTCCACGGCGGTTTTGATCAGGGTTTGCTGGATCTCTTCGGTCGTAATCATGTCCCGGAACTGGAGCTTGGCGTCCACCTCCAGCTCGCTCTGGCTGACGCCGTCGAGACCTTGGACGGCGGCGGAAGTGTATTTCTGGATCTTACCTACGTCGAGGGCTTCGATTCGACCGTTTCGTTTCACGACTCTGATCATTTTTGCTCCTGGATATTGGGGTCGCTATGCGATTTCCAAGAGGAATTTCGCAAGTGTATGCTCTTTAGGAGAGTATCTATTTGAAAAACTCTTTAGAAAGAGGGTGGGATATCATCTTCCGGCTTTGCTTACACCAAGACGGATACCATACTTCTTTATGGAAATAAAAAGACCATACGAGCCTCTCAAAAGAGAGGTTCTCGGATTTTACTCAAAACAAGCTGATGGAAAGTTAATAAAGTCTATCGCTGTAAATATACCCCGTTTAATGGGGTATATTAAGGGTTTTTTGAGGAGGAGGGGAGAGTGCCTTCATCCCCGAACACTCGGTGGAAGATGCGATCGATATTTTTGGTATAGTAATTGAAGTCGAAGGCTTCGCGGATCTGCTCTTCGCTGAGCTTGCTGCGCAGTTCCTCGTCGGCTAGGAGATACTGGAGGAAGAGGCTTTCCCCTTTTTCGTTGACGGGGGGCTTGCCCTGCTGGAGGGCTTCCCAGACTTTCATAGCATTGCGTTGGACGATCTTGTAGGCATCTTCGCGGCTGACGCCGGCCTTGGGGAGTTCCAGGAGGATTCTCTGGCTGAAGACCAGGCCGCCGGTGAGGTTGAGGTTTTTGAGCATATTCTCCGGCATGACCGTTAGGTTGGCGATGACGTTGTTGAAACGGTGCAGCATAAAGTCGGAGGTGATGAAACTGTCGGGCAGCCAGAAACGTTCCGTGGAGCTGTGGGAGATGTCCCGCTCGTGCCAAAGGGCGACGTTTTCCATGGCGGGGATGACGTAGGCACGGATGATTCGGGCCAGGCCGGTGATGTTTTCGGTGAGGATGGGGTTGCGCTTGTGGGGCATGGCGGAAGAGCCTTTCTGCCCTTTGGCGAAGTACTCTTCGGCTTCGTAGACTTCGGTACGCTGCCAGTGGCGCACCTGGACGGCGAACTTCTCGATGGAGCTGGCTAGCAGGGCGAGGGCGCTGGCCAGCCGGGCATAACGGTCACGCTGGATCACCTGATTGCTTACCGGAGCAGGCTTGAGCCCCAGCTCTTCGCAGGCAATCTCCTCAAGCTCCAGGGGGGCATGGGCGAAGTTGCCCATGGCACCGCTGATCTGGCCCACGGCGATCACCTCCATCGTCTGTTCGAGGTTTTCCAGATGGCGGCGCATCTCGTCGTACCAGACCGCCAGCACGAGACCGAAGGTGATCGGCTCTCCGTGGATTCCGTGGCTGCGGCCTACCATCAGGGTGTATTTGTGCTCTAGTGCGCGTTTTTTGATCGACTCCATCACCATCTTGACGTCTTCGATGATCAGTTCCAGAGAGGATTTCATCTGAAGCGCCACGGCGGTATCGACCGTATCGGAGCTAGTCATGCCGTAGTGAAACCATCGGCTCTCTTCGCCCAGGCTTTCGGCGACGCTGGTGGTAAAGGCGATCAGATCGTGTCGGGTCTCTGCTTCGATCTCGTCGATCCGTTCGACGCTGAAGGTCGCATTTTCGACGATCTTTTTCGCATCTTCGTCGGGGATCAGTCCCAGTCTGTTCCAGGCTTTGACGACGGCTTTTTCCACCTCGAGCCAGGCAGCGTAGCGTGCGTATTGGGTCCACTTCTCTTTCATCTCTTTTCGGGCGTAGCGTTCGACCATGGGAATCCTTCGCAGAGTCAACGGCTCACGGCCGTCGACGCAAATTTTTGGCTAATATTCTACCTCAATGCCCGTGAAGGAGTCCTGATTGCCTTTTGTCCTCAAACGCTTCTACCTTGAAGAAGAGCCTTTGGCCTTCGTCTGGCTTATGCGAACTTTCGGTATGAGTCAAGCCGAAGCGCAGCGAACCATCGATCGGGGACGGCTGCTCTGTAACGGCGAGACTCTTCCGGATAAATCGGCTCGAATCATCGGAGAGGTGGAAGTCGTGATTTTCGAGCCCCGGAGTCGAGGGCGGGAACCGATTTTCTCCACTCCCGATTTCCTCCTCTTCGACAAACCCGGGGGAGTGCTGGTCCACCCGAAGAAGATGACGACTCCCTATTCGATGCTGGATGAGGTGCGACATTACGGCGGGCAGAAGGCCAATGCCGTGCACCGTATCGACAAGGAGACTTCGGGACTGCTGCTCGCTAGCCGCCACAAAGAGGCGGAGCGCTATCTCAAAGGGGCTTTCGAACGTAAAGCGATTCAAAAAAGCTATCGGGCCTGGGTGACGGGGAAGATTGAATACCCCTTCAGTGTCGATGCTCCGATTCTCCTCAACGACGATTACGGTCCGATCAAGCACAAAGTTTTCATCGACGATCGCGGGAAACGGGCGACGACGACGTTTCTCCCCCTGGAGTATGACGCCGATCTCGATGCGACGCTGCTGGAGTGCATCCCCCATACCGGGCGGACCCATCAGATCCGCATTCATTTGTTTCACGTGAAACATCCCATTTTGGGAGATCCGATCTACGGGACGAGTTACGAAACGGCGGAAGCCTATCTGGAGGAGCGCCTGAGCGAAGAGGAGCGCCTCGAGAAAACCGGAGCCTCCAGATTGCTGCTGCATGCCTATTCTCTGGAGATGGAGTATAAAAATCGCTACTACCTGATTAGCCGAGACGATTTTTCCACGGCGAAAAGCTGCATCTGCCCTCCTGCGCGAAGGAACTTCAATATCGGAGGGGAGTGGAGAAAAGGAGGGGTCTATATCCGAAAGCCTTCCCGGAAGGAAGCTTAGCGATCCTTTTTGTCGTCGTTGCGTACGGCGAGGATAAATCCTCCTACACCGATGAGAACGACCAAAGCGATGATGACGTAGAGAGCCAAGTCAACGGGTGTCACGGTTGGAATCCTTTCTGTAGATTTTGTTCACGCAATTGACCGCAGGCGGCGGAGATATCGAGGCCTTTGGATTCACGGACGGTACAGAGTACTCCTTTGGAGAGGAGATACTCCTGAAAGCGTCGCATATCTTCGGGCTCTGGGCGTTTGAAATCCGTACCCGGGTAGGGGTTGAAATAGATCAGGTTGACTTTGGCCCGGATGCCGTTGAGGAGCTTGACAAGTTTTTTCGCCGAGCCGAGATCGTCATTGACATCTTTGATGACAAGATATTCGAAAAGGACTTTCTTGCGTTGATTGACGGGGAAGTTACGCACCGCTTCCATGATCGAAGCGATGTTGTACGCCTTGTTGATCGGCATGAGCCGCTCGCGCAGATCATCGTCCACGGCATGCAAAGAGATCGCCAGGTTGATCCCCAGGTCGAGTCTGCCGAGCTTTTCGATTTTGCTGCTTAAGCCCGAAGTGGAGATGGTCTGGCGGTTGGGAGAGATGCTCATGCCGTCCATATCGGAAAAGATTCGCACCGCTTTGGCCACGTTGTCCAGGTTGTCGAGAGGCTCCCCCATCCCCATGTAAACCAGGTTGACGCGATGGTTGGAGGGGATGCCTCGATCCTTGTAAATTTCGAGCACTTGGCCGACGATTTCGCCGGCACTGAGATTCCGGATGAACCCTCCCTTAGCCGTAAGACAAAAAGCACAGCCGACTTTACAGCCGACCTGGGAAGAGATACAAACGGTGTAGCGAGGATGGTGTTTGAGTGTGCCGTCCTCGTGATACTGCGCTTCCCTCATGAGCAATAGCACCGCTTCAACGGTATGGCCGTCATGGAGGCGGAAGAGATACTTAATGCTTCCATCGCGACTCTCCTGTTTGGAGACGCACTCCAGGGGATGGAGGGTAAATTCCTCGGAGAGTTTTTCCCTCATCGCCTTGGGGAGATTGGCCATCTCTTCAAAGCTCTGTGCGTGTTTGTGATAGATCCATCCGTAGATCTGCTTGGCGCGAAAGGCCGGAGGGGCCAGCTTGCCGAGCTCTTCTTTGTCGTAGTCAAGAATGTTTTTTTTCATGATCTTTTGCTTTTCGTGTATTTGTCTATTGGTATATTAGTTATTGGAGTTTTGCAATGCCATCAAGAAAAAGATCACCCAATCACCAATACACCAATATACCAATAAACCACTAACCAATTCCCCGATTTTCGTCTCATGATACGAGTCCCTTGTCTTTTAGATAGGTTTCGATCAACTCCATCGCTTTGGCCTGATTTTTCAAGAACGTTTCATGGGCTTTCTCGTCGCAATAGTTCGTCACGCAAAAGAGCCCTCCGGCAGGGATATCGAACTCTCTGGCGACGGCGAGAACGGAGAAAAACTCCATATTCTCGAGCTCCAGCCTCTTGGCGAGATATTTGGAGGCAATCTCCTTGTCCGTCGTGATGTAGTTGGAAGAGTTGACGATCGTTTCACGTGAAACATCCTCGGCAGCGGAGATGACGTTGCTCAAGGGAGTGTAGGCCGTGCCGGCGAGGAATCCCTGCTCGATATTGGCGGCGGTTTTGGATTCGACCAGGTCGAAGATTTCATGATTGCCGTAGCTGCCCGCCGTCCCGACGAAGAGAAGGTACTCGGGAGGGCTCATCAGCATCAGTCGGCTCAGGTGAATCGCGGCGTTGACCATGCCGATGCCGATGGGAACGGCGAAGGGGAAACTCTCGGAATCTCCGGCACAGAGAATCATGCTTCGAGCCTTACGGGGATGCCTTCGGATTGGAGGTAGCGCTTCAGATCCATGATGTCGATCTCTCGGAAGTGAAAGATCGAAGCGGCCAGCGCCGCGTCGGCATCTCCTATCGTAAAGGCCTCTTTGATGTGCTCCATCGTCCCGGCCCCTCCGCTGGCGATGATCGGGATGGGGGCGACTTCGCCGATGCGACGGTTGAGTTCGTTGTCAAAGCCTGCCTTGGTGCCGTCGGCATCCATGGAGGTTACCAACAATTCTCCGGCTCCACGATCGTAGGCCTCCCTGGCCCATGTGATCGCGTCGATGCCGGTGTCTTTGCGCCCTCCGTGGGTGAAGATGTTCCAGCGATCCTCTCCGACCCGTTTGGCGTCGATGGCCACGACGATGCACTGCGAGCCGAAGCGCTTGGCCCCCTCTTCGATAAAGGCGGGCCGGCGGATGGCGGCGGAGTTGACGCTGACCTTGTCGCAACCGGCATCGAGGAGCCGGTAGATGTCCTCCAATTCCCGGATCCCTCCGCCGACGGTCAGGGGGATGAACACCTCTTTGGCCACCTGCCGGACCACTTCGACGATGGTGTCGCGTCCCTCGTGGGTGGCGGTGATGTCCAGAAAGGTCAATTCGTCCGCCCCCTCTTCGTTGTAACGTTTGGCTACCTCGACCGGATCGCCCGCATCCCGAAGATTGACGAAGTTGACTCCTTTGACGACGCGGCCGTTGTCCACATCGAGGCATGGTATAATCCGTTTGGCAAAATAATCCATTTTTTCATATCCTGTGATGACGGGAAGTAGGGTAGATTATAACCTATCGTGTCAAACGGAATGGATTTGCCATCTCCCCGGAAAAAGAGTATAATGAATAGAAATAGGCCCGACGCATCGAAAATTGCCGAGAAAAAGTTCGGTCAGAACTTTCTGGAAGATCGAAGCGTCGTAGAAAAAATCATCGAAGCGATGCCCGAGGATGATCTACCGGTGGTGGAGATCGGGCCTGGCTTAGGTGATTTAACCAAAGAGCTCGTCCGAGTTCGTGAAGTCACGGCATACGAAGTGGACCCTCGTTTGTGTGAGTATCTGAAGGGAATGTTTTCTTCGGAGATTGCCGACGGGCGTTTGACGCTGGAGTGCGGTGACGTGTTGGAACGATGGAAGGGTGAGAGCCTTTATCCCCGGCCCTATCGGCTGGTGGCGAATCTCCCCTACTATATCGCGACGCACGTGATCTTGAAAGCCCTGAGAGACCCCCATTGTCGATCCACACTCACAATGGTGCAAAAAGAGGTCGCCGAAAAGTTCGCCGCCCGAGAGGGGGATCGCAATTTTTCGGCGCTCGCGGTACTCGCCCAGAGTGCGGGAGAGGCCGAGATTCGTTTTGCGGTCCCTCCCGAGGCTTTCAACCCGCCTCCGAAAGTCGAATCTGCCGTTTTGGAGATTCGAAAGAAGCGGACGCTGGAAGATCCGGAGTTTGAGATTTTTCTCAAAGCCGCCTTCCGTCAGCCCCGTAAAACGCTTCTGAAGAATCTCTCTTCCGTCCACTCCAAAGCCCGGCTTCATTCCCTCTTCGACGAATGGGGAGTGAAACGAACCCTGCGACCCCACCAGGTCGGGACGACGCTTTATCATCGAATCTATTATGCATTGAAAAAGGAGCCCGACCATGGACGAAAAGAAAACGAACCCCACCCGGGAACAGAATCAGGAAGCTTCGGAAAATAGAGGACGCAACAGCCGTCGCCGTCCCAATCCCTTCCGGAAAAACAACAACCAAAACAACAATTCTCAGAATCGAGAGGCCAAAGCTCAGAACTCTTCCGACGAAAAACGAAACGGAGGGCGGGAAAACTCTCAAAACTCTGGCCGTAATGACAATCGGAAAAACAATGGAGGCAACCGCAGTCGAAGCAACCAGGGAGGAAGTCGCAACTCCAACCGCAGCGGCGGACGGGGCCGGGGAAGCCGTCGTCCCAAGATCGACACCACCGTGCCTCCCGAGATGAAAGCGGCGATTCTCGAAAACGAAGAGGTGCAGCAGGCCCGTATGGCTCCCTGGAAACAGATCGACATGGGAGCCAAAGGCAAAGTTCGCTTCACCCCTCTGGGCGGACTGGGAGAGATCGGCGGGAACATCGCCGTCATGGAGACGGAAAAGAGTGCCTTCATCATCGACGTGGGGATGAGCTTTCCCGATGAGACGATGCACGGTGTCGACATTCTCGTCCCCGATTTCAGCTATCTGCACTCCATCAAGGACAAGATCAAAGGGATCGTCATCACCCATGCCCACGAAGACCATATCGGTGCCGTACCCTACCTCTTCAAAGAGCTCAAGTTCCCCATCTACGGCACGCCCCTGGCGCTGGCGATGATCGGAAACAAGTTCGACGAGCACGGTCTGCAGGCGGATAAGAAGTATTTCAACTACATCGTCAAGCGTAAGATCTACGAAATCGGAGATTTTAAAATCGAGTGGATGCACATGACCCACTCCATCATCGATGCCTGTTCTCTGGCGATCCAAACTCCCATCGGTACGATGATCCACACGGCGGACTTCAAGATCGACCACACTCCGATCGACGGATATACCGCCGATCTTCATCGCTTCGCCCACTACGGAGCCCAGGGAGTTCTCTGTCTTTTCTCCGACTCTACCAATAGCCACAACCCCGGTTATACCAAGAGCGAGCGCGTCGTCGGGAAAACCTTCGATAGTCTTTTCGAACAGGCTCAGGGACGGGTAATCATGTCGACTTTCAGTTCCAACGCCCACCGTATTTTTCAGGCTATCGAGCGGGGAGTTAAGCATGGCCGCAAGATCTGCGTCATCGGCCGCTCCATGGAGCGCAACATTGAGACGGTTCGTCGCCTGGGGTACATCGATGTGGACGAAAAGCATTTCATCGAGGCCCATGAAGTCAACAAATATAAAGACAGTGAGATTCTTGTCGTCACCACCGGAAGCCAAGGGGAGACCATGGCGGCGCTTTCGCGTATGGCCACCGATGAACATCGGCACATCAAACTTAAGCCCACCGATACCGTCATTATCTCCGCCAGCGCGATTCCGGGCAACGAAGCGAGCGTCTCCAAACTTCTCAACCTTTTGCTCAAAGCCGGCGTGACGGTACGCTACAAAGAGTGCAGCAATATCCACGTCTCGGGCCATGCCTCTCAAGAGGAGCAGAAACTGATTCTGCGCCTGGTGCAGCCGAAGTTTTTCCTCCCCGTCCACGGAGAGTACAACCACATCGCGGCCCATGCCAAGACTGCCGTTAGCTGCGGCGTAGATGAACGCAATATCCTGCTGATGAGCGATGGGGACCAAATCGAGATCACGACCAAATATCTCAAGAAGGTCCGTACCGTCAAAGCAGGGAAACGCTATATCGACAACCAGAACAACAAAGAGATCTTCGCCGACGTGGTGGACGATCGTCAGAAGCTCTCTACGGAGGGGATCATCAACGTGGTCGTACAGATCTCCACGCAGAGCGGTCAAATGTCGAGCAAACCCGTGGTCACTTCCCATGGACTGGTTCCCGATCGGGAAGACAAAAAGTTCGCCGAAGATATCGAAAAGCTTCTCGAACAGTATCTTGCCACCTCCAAAATCGAAAAATCGGCCAACCCTAAGGTCATTGAAGATGATATCCGTGGAGTGATTCGCAAACATATCCTCAAGCGGTACAAAAAGTACCCGATTATCATCCCGACGGTTTTCCTCGTCTGACGGAGAGTGGGTAAAGCGATGAATCCCATTGAAAGTGCTCGTGAAACCCTTCGCATCGAAGCAGAAGCCCTTCGTCAGGCAGCTGAACGCATCGACGAAAGTTTCGAACAGGCGGTAGGTGCGATCTATGCTCTTCGGGGCAAACTGATCGTCACGGGGATCGGAAAGTCGGGCCTTGTAGGCGCCAAGATCGCCGCGACGCTGGCGAGTACGGGGACGAGCAGTTTCTTTCTCCATCCCAGCGAAGCGCTGCACGGGGATCTGGGGATGATCGGGTCGGAGGACGGCGTACTGGCGATCAGCTACAGCGGGGAGAGCGAAGAGCTCTCCAATATCCTCCCTCATATCCGACGTTTCGGCATTCCCCTGCTGGGGATGACGGCCAACGCCGATTCGACGCTGGCGGACTATGCAGATGTGGTTTTGGATATTTCCGTGGAAAAAGAGGCTTGCCCTCTGGGAGCCGCTCCTACGGCGAGTACCACGCTGACCATGGCGATGGGGGACGCTCTGGCGGTAGCCTTGATGAAAAGACGGAATTTCGGGGAAGAGGACTTTGCCTCTTTCCATCCCGGAGGAGCCCTGGGAAAACGTCTTTTCGTCAAAGTTGCAGACATTATGCGCAAAGAGAATCTCCCTCTCGTGGAGGAGGAGACCCCTTTGAAAGAAGCCATTGTCGTCATGAGCGAAGGGAAACTGGGAAACGTCTTGATCCTTCGTGACGGACGTCTGAGCGGCGTGATGAGCGACGGGGATCTTCGGCGGGCCCTTCTGCACGCCGATTTCGACCCGGAGCGCCCGGTGATCGACTATGCCACCCGAACCCCCCTGAGTATCGACGATGACGGGATGCTCGCCGTGGAGGCGCTGAAGATCATCGAATCGAAAAAGATTCAACTCCTTCCGATTCTGGACAAAGAGGGAAGAGTCCAGGGGGTCCTGCATCTGCATGACCTGGTCAGTGCGGGAATCCGCTCTAGGAAGAAGGAGCTTTCATGAGACTCAACAAATACATTTCGCACAATACCCGCTATTCCCGCAGAGAAGCCGATCGGCTGATCGAAGCAGGAGAAGTGCAGGTCAACCGGAGAATCGTCCGTGAATACGGTTATGAGGTGCAGCCGGACGATAAGCTCACCGTCAAGGGGCGTCCCGTCATTCCACGGAAACGGGGAGAGGTGACGATGGTGGTCTACAACAAACCCCGGGGGGTTCTCGTGACGAAAAAGGACGATCGGGGCCGCACGACGATTTATCACAAGCTTCCGGGGAAGTTCCGTCACTTCATTCCCGTGGGGCGCCTTGACTATGCCAGCGAAGGATTGCTGTTGCTGACGGACAACCCCGAAGTCGCCGATCGTTTGATGCGTAGCCGACTGCCCCGAACGTACAATCTCAAGATCGACAAACCCCTCACTCCGGAGATGATCCGGGCGATGGAGGAGGGGCTGATTTTGGAAGATGCCCGGGAGGGAGGGCACGAGCGCAGCTCCATCACACGGATGGAATTCGCTCCCTTCCTGGGAGTTCAGGTACGTGGCCAGAGCAGCAAATATACCAAGCTCAGAGTGACGATCACCGAGGGAAAAAACAGAGAGCTGCGGCGTTTTTTTGCCCATTTCGGTGCCAAGATTCTGGATTTGAAGCGGGTAGCCTTCGGAGAGATCACGCTGAGCAATCTTCCCGAGAACAAAACCCGTTATTTCACTCGGCAGGAGTATGACGATCTGCATCAATTTCTGAAGGAGGGGAGAGAGGATGACCAGCAATAAGTTTTCCACCAATTACAAGAGCGAAATGATCGATATTACCGAAGAAGTGGCCCATGAGGTGATGAAACTGGGGATCCGTGACGGACTCTGCACGGTTTTCACTCCCCATACCACCTCTTCGGTCGTGCTCTTCGAAAAGACCGATCCCAAGCTTCGTAGGGATTTTCTCGCGGCACTCAGCCGGATCGCTCCGGCCGACCTGGAATACGAAAGCGAAGGGGACAATACTCCGGCCCATATCAAATCGACCCTTTGCGGTCCTCGGATCGTGGTCCCCGTCAAAGATGGCCAACTCTATCTCGGAGAGTGGCAGGGGATTTTTTTCTGTGAATTCGACGGCCCCCGACAAGAGCGGGAATATATCGTCCAGGTGATTCAGCAGCTTTCATGATCTCCCTGGCGTTGAAGTATCGTCCCTCCCGGCTGGAGGAGATGGTGGGGCAGGGGCATCTTCTCGCCCCGCAAGCGCCGTTTCGCAGGATGCTGGAGCGGGGAGTGCTCCCTCACAGTTTTTTCTACGGCCCCCCGGGCTGCGGCAAAACGACGTTGGCACGGATCGTCGCGGGGAGACTCGATCGGCCCTATCACGAGTTCAATGCGACGACCCTCAAGATCGACGAACTGCGAAAAATTTTCAAGAAATATGAAGGGGCGCTGCAGGCTCCGCTGATCTTCATCGATGAGGTCCATCGGCTCAGTAAGACACAGCAGGAGGTTCTGCTGCCCGTCATGGAGGAGAATCGTATTCTCATCCTCGGCGCCTCCACGCAAAACCCCTACTACTCCATGACCGCGGCGATCCGCTCCCGCTCCCATCTCTTCGAACTCAAAGCCCTCGACGAAGAGGCGATGGGAGAATTTCTGGATCGGGTCCTTGAGGCGGAAGGAATCCATATCGAAGCCGCTGCCAGGGCGTACCTCATCCGCTCCAGCAGCGGAGATCTGAGAGGGATGCTGGGTCTCCTGCAAAGCGGTGCTGCCGTGGAAGATCCCATTACGCTAGCTACCCTCAAAAGCATCCGGCCCCAAGCTCTTCAAGCCGGTTCGGCAGAAAGCGACAGCCACTATGAATTGGCGTCGGCGATGATCAAGAGCATTCGCGGAAGCGACATCGATGCGGGGCTCTATTGGCTGGCCCGGCTCATCGAAGGGGGAGAGCCGCCCGAGTTTCTGGCCCGCCGTCTGGCGATCCTGGCGGCCGAAGATATCGGCAATGCCAATCCTCACGCCCTGAACCTGGCTGCTTCAACGCTCACGATCGTGGAGCATATCGGATATCCGGAAGCGAGGATTCCCCTGGCTCAGCTGCTTATCTATCTGGCCTCCTCTCCCAAATCCAACCGTGCCTACAAGGCGATCGGAAATGCCCAAAAGGCCATTCGGGAGGGGAAGATCCTGCCTGTGCCCGCCCATCTGAAAACCCACAGCAAAGAGTATCGCTATCCCCATGATTTCGGTGGATGGGTGCGACAAGAGTATCTCCCTGACTCTTTGCACTTTTACGACGGAAGGGCGATGGCGTTTGAAAAAACGCTCAAAGAGTGGCATGGCAAGATCGTTGATGCCGGGGAGAAGAAGTAGACGTTGTTAGAGGTCAGAGAGCCTGTTTTTTGCTTCCTCCGAGTCGATTCTTCCTCCCATGTAGTCGCTTTCGATATCGTCGATTTTTTTCAAAAGATATTTGCGGAAGAGGGAAGGTTCCAGCCGACCATTGACAAACTGTCGGATCCCTTGAAAGTCGGGAAAGTTCTCCAGCATCTCCTGGCGGAGTTGACTCTCTTGCCACACTTCATCTGCGGTTTTCACCGGCGTAGTTCCGAAACTGAGCACCGGCTCCCCCAGGGCATCTTTCGTATAATATTTGGCCCACTCTTGCGCTTTTTTTTCATTCTCGCTGACATAGCTGGCGGGATCCTCTTTTTCCACATCCCCGACGAAGTTGAAAACGAAATAGGCGAAAGCCGCCCCGACCATCAATAAGAGAAGAAAACCTTTAAACATAATCTGTTTACCTCTTTTTTACAAATTATAGCGAAGTCGGTGCTGTAGAGATCTCTATTGATACAAAAGACGATAATAGGTGGCACTGTACGCCCCGCGGAGATTGACGGAGCGTAGTTGGATGGGAAAGGGAAGCTCTCCGATAGGTAGGGGATTGCTGACTCGAATCTCCCGTCGGGTCTTCTTGAGCAGATCGATGGTGCGCTGTTTCCGAAGCCCCATACTGCGGAGCATTTCGTAAGCCGTTTTTTTGCTGCCGCTGGATTGGAGGGAAGCTTTTCCGAGAAAGAGGGAGTTCTCCAACTCGGATTTGAGTTTGTCTCCGATATAGCGGGCAGCGGAGAGGTTCTGCTCCCGGATCTTGAGAATCCCCACGACGACGACGGCGATCAGCATGACCGAGACCAGGACCTCGATGAGAGTAAAGGCACCTCTGAAAGATTTCAATAGTAATCCTCCGAATGGGTGATCGAAGCAGAAGAGTTTTTCCATTGGGTAACAGCCTCTTCGAGACTGGAGAATTTTTTTACTTCACCAAAGTAGGAGGGGACATAGAAGGTGTCGTTTCCTAGCTTGAGGATCATCCGGTCGGTGACTCCATCGGGCAGATAGGCAAAACGGAGGCAGATTTTTTGATCCTTGAGGCGGCCGAAATCAATCGGCCACGGCTCTCCCGCGGCATCCACCGTGTAGGCTTGAAGCCCTTCCAGAGAGATCGGCGTTTTGTGCATTTGATGTTGACGGTCGCGAAAGAAACATTTTCGGCAATTATCAAGGCAGAGCAGCTCGATCCCTTCATGAGGAATTTTCGAAGGCCAATGCCGGATATTTTCGATTTTGTAGGAGGAGGATGGTACTTTTTGCGATGTGAAAAAACCGAAGACCAGCATCGCCAAGATCGACAGAAGAAAGATAACGACAAGAAGCTCGAGCAGTGTAAAAGCAGGACTTGGAAGGAAGCTCCTTCTTCCCTGCCTTGCTGAGGTGTCGCGATCCACGGGAACGTTATTTTCTGCAACGGCTGTAGTAAATGTCTGCTCCCTCGCCTTCTCCTCCCTCTTTTCGGTCGGCACCCAAACTGATGAGGTCGAAATCGTCTCCTTTCTTCAGGTAAACGAAGGGTTGCCTCCAAGAGTCTTTGGGGAGTTTTTCGAGATAGGGTTTGGGGGAGTAGTTGGGGTATTTGTCGGGATCGGGGTTTTTCATGAGAGCTTGAAGCCCCTCTTCCGTATCGGGGTAGGTTCCATTGTCCAGTTTGAACATTTTCAACGCTTGGCCGACGCTGGCCATCTGGGTGCAGACGAGGTCGCGTTTGGCTTTTTCCCCCGCCCCGATCAGGTTAGGCGCGACGAACGCCGCGAGGATCCCCAGGATCAAAATGACAACCAACAGTTCCAATAAGCTAAACGCATGACGCATGAACAAACCTTGTTTCTTTTCAGTATAATCGAATTACTTGAATGAATGGTAAAGGAACTCTGCTTTGAAGATGTTGAGAAAACGGCGAGGGGTGACGCTGCTGGTAACCCTGGCCATTATCGCGGCGATGCTGGGCTTGGTGGGGATCCTTTTTGGCTATCTTCAGCAAGCACGCTCCCAGGCATCCTTTAAAGCTGCCTACATTCAGGCGGATCTTCTGCGGGAGGATATCACATCTTTTTTGAAAGGCTCTCTCAAGCCCAACCCTTCGCAGCAAACCCTTCAACTCTTCTACTCGACCCCTCTTCCCATTTACGAAGAGAAGGGTGAGTTCGGAATGACGGCTCACTGCAGTGCCCTTTTTAACCGGATCCCCTTGGTGTGGCTCGATGGGAAGTGGGATCCGAAGCACCCCCGTAGGAGCATCTTGGCCAGAAAGCTTTTCGATAGGCTTTCGCAACAGGCGGAGTTGAAAGAGCCGGAGAGACTGTTGGCGATGATCCTCTCGGCCCTGCGAGGAAAAACGACCCGTTTCGGGATCGATCGGTGGCTTCAAGGGAAAAAAGATAAAATATCTCTCCACACATTTCATAGGCTTCTCGAGGATTACCGTTTCGCGGCAGATGATCCGAATGTTTACAAGGTCGAATGGGAAGATTATTTTCTTGTGGAGGCGATCGACCCTGTACCGGAAAAAATCGATCGAGAATTTTTGACGCCTCCGTTGGTCGCTTATCTCTTCGATCAAGACCCTGCGCTGGTGAAAGAGGAGTACCGCTCCGGGAATTTAAGTGAGTTCCTCGCTTCCGTAGGAGAGGATGGTGAGCGTTATGCCTGGCTGTTTGAAAAAAACTCTCCCGCAGCGATGGAGTGTGAAGCCATCTACCAATTTCGAGAAGGAACGTACCGTTTGAAATTTGACTATATCGCAGGAAGGATAGAAAATTTTGCACTTTTCCGGGAATGAACGCCCCCTCCTCATCGTTCACCGCTCTATGCAGAGCAAGGAAGATTCGATCGGAGAGTACGATCTTCTATTGGCCCCTTCATTCTACCTGATGCGCGAGGAGAAGCTGCCGGTGCGCTTTCCTTTCGAAGCGAAGCGTTTGGCTCCTTCGATGATGGAAGAGATGGGTGCAGGGAGTGACTGGGCTTTCGAAACGCTCCGAGAGGGGGAGTCGTGGATGCTCTTTGCCTTTGATCCGAAAGAGGTGGAGAGCCGTTTACAAAAGGCCGGTTTCGATCCGGGAAAAGCGCGGCGGCTCTATTTCGCCCAGCAGTTTGCCAAAGAGCTTGAAACACCGCTTGCCCTCGGAGATGGTGAGGTTTTGGTGACGATGAACGGAATCGTGTCGATTCTTCCAAAACAGCTTCTTCGGCAGGAGCCGGAACGATGGACGCGAATCGAAGATTTGTCCCGGCCGGAGAAGTCCTTTCCCGCACGTTTCGGGCAGACAGGAGGCTGGTTGGAAGCTCGGTCGATGGGGTTGCTCTGGGCGGCTTTTTTGCTTCTGGCGCTTGCGTGGATGGCTGAGGGGGTGCGTTCTTCCCGGGTGGCCGATGCCTTCGATCGTCAGTTTTCCAAAATTGCATCGGGCTCTCCTGCGCTTTCGAGCGGCATAACGCGTCGCAATATCCATGATCGTTATGCCGCGATCGATCGGCACCAGCGGGAGATCCGGCAAACTCTGCGAAAGATCGGGCGCTTGATCAGCAAAGAATCGAAACTTTCTTCTTTGCAATTCGATGAAAAAGGTTATGTGGTCGAGATCGATACAAAGAACTCCAAGGTGAATACTCTTAGAAAATTGGCGGAGGCCGAGGGGTTCTCCGCTACGGTAAAGGGAAATCAATTGTTGATCCGGGGGAGATGGGAACCATGAACCGAGTGTCGAAGGAGTGGGGATTGGCACTTTCACTGTTGGTGGCGGTAGGTGCGCTGGCCTATCATCTCCATGAAAAAAATCGGATGGAAACCGCAATTTCCGAGAGCCAAAAGGGCATCGCCGAGATTCGGGAGACGATTGCATTGAAGCAGTTCTGGCAAAGCAAGGAGATGAAGAGGCGCCTTTCTGCGATCCAAAGCAGCGTGCCGGGAGGGAAAATGACGCATTTTGAAATAGCTCGGAAAAAGCTTACTCTCTCTGCCAAAGAACTTTCGGGGCGCCAATTGAATCGTCTTCTTGGCAAAATTGCCGCCTTGCCCCTTCAGATCGAGAAGCTTCAAATCAAGCGCTTGAATGATCATTACCGATTGGAGTGCCGATGCAAATGGTGATAAAGGTGTTGGCCATCCTTTTGGTCATCTGGGGATCGGTCATCGGTTTCGCACCCAAAAAGGAGCTTTACTACGCCCTTGAAAAGTTTCTCCAGCCTCGTGGAGTCGTGATTGCGGATGAGAGTTTGAGAGAAAAGCCCTGGGGATTCGAGATCGATCATGGAAAATTGATCGTCAAGGGTGTGCAGATCGGTCATTTCGAAGCGATCTCCGTATTGCCCCTTCTGGTATACAACCGAGTGGAGTTGAGGGGGTTCGCCCCGGCAAAAGGGATTGCACGATTTTTTCCCGTCAAAATTCGAAAAGGGGTTGCGGTTTATGCACTTTGGCACCCCGGCCAAGTTGAATTTCATGCAGAAGGGAATTTCGGCAAGGTCAAAGGGTTTTACGATGTGTGGAAGAGAAAGCTGCATCTGCGCTGGATCGAAGTAGGGGATATTTCCGCACTCCGCTCCTACCTTATCAAGAAGAAGGAGGGATGGATTTATGAACGAAAATTCTAAGTACCGTCCCTTGCTTCGCATGCTTTCGTGGCTTCTTCTGATTGCGGCTCTGATCAAATTGGCATGGGTGGTCGTGGAGCTCTTCTGGCTTCCTGCCTCCGGGGTGGAACCCTCAAAAGGAGCGCATCTTTCTCCTCTTGGCGGAATGTACCGACTCGCATCCAACGAAAAGCTTCGGCAGCCTGTCAAAGCAGCTCCAAAGGAGCGAGCCACTCCGCTTCGTCAAATGAAGCTTCTGGCGACCTATCTGGGGCCCAAACATCATTTGGCGGTGATTGCGAAAGGGGGAAAATCCTATGTCAAGAGCGAGGGGGAAGAGATCGCAGGGTACCGGATCAAGCAGGTAGGATCGCATTCCGTGATCTTGACGCGCACAGGGAAAGAGTATCGGTTGGAAATTTTGGAAAAACCGCTTGCCGGTGCAGCGCAAATCGTGTCGAAAGCGGTGAAGAGGGTATCGCCTCGGCAGAGTTCCATCCGCCAAGAGGGAGATACTACCGTGGTCTCCCGGCCCCTCCTCGAGAGCTATACCAAGAACATGGATAAAATATGGAAAGAGATCGCAATCGTTCCCGTCAAAAGAGGGGAGGGGATTAGCGGATTTCGGATCCGTTATATCAAACACCACAGCGTATTTGAAAAACTAGGACTGCGACGGGGCGATATTATTACCGCCATCAACGGGGAAGAGATCCGGGATTACTCCGTTCCCATGGAGATGCTGCAGTCGATCGATACGCTCGACGGATTGAACCTTAAAATCAAACGAGGAAAGAGAGAGATGGAGCTGAATTATGAGATTGAGTAGAGTATTCTTATTGGCGGGATTGATCTTTCTCGCAGTGCAAGGGCAAGAGGCATCCGACCAGGGAATCAAACTCAATATCCGTAACATGGGTGTGCAACAGTTTGTCGAAATGATTGGAAAGATCACGCAAAAGAATATTCTAATTAACGGGGATTTGAAAGGTAAAATCAACTTCATCGCCAACAAACCCATCAAAAAAGAGGCACTCTTCTCCCTGGCCAACTCGATCCTGGCCAGTAAAGGGTATGCCATCATCGATCATGGAGACTTCATGGAGGTGGTTCGTGCTTCGGAGGCGGCAGGTATGGGGCTGAAGGTGGACAGAAACGTTACCGGAGAGACGATGAAAACGGTCCTCTTCCCTTTGAAAAATAGCAACGCTTCGGTGATTCGTGCGAAAATCCGCCCTCTGCTTACTCGCAATGCCAAAGTGGTCTCTTTCAAAGAAAACAACGTTCTCTCCGTGACCGCCTATCCCAAGACGCTCAAATCGATCAAGGCATTGATTGACGCGATCGAAAGTGCGGGGCACAAAGGCTCCATCGTGATTCGCCTGAAAAATGCGGGGGTCAAGGATGTCTACCCCAATGCCGTTAATATGGCCAAACAGCTTTTTCCCCAAACGATTCCCAGCGAACGGGTTGGAATTTTCAAGGATGAAGCCAGCAACTCCATCATCATCGTCGGGAAAAAGAAGAATGTGGAGCAGATGGTCAAATATATCAAGCAACTTGACCGGGCGGGACAGAGTGTGGAGCAGAAGCTCTATGTCATTCCTTTGAAAAACTCCAATGTGGAGGAGATGGAAAAGATTCTGAGCAAGTTGGTCTCCCAAATGAACGATATGTCTGTCCGCCATATGAAAAAAGGAGGCAAGCCGCCGAAAAAAGCGATGGTGGTGGGAGATAGTGAACGTAACGCTCTGATCATTCTTGCGACGGGTGAGCAGTATAAAAATATTTCTGATGTCGTCCGTCGTATCGACGTGGAAAAACCCCAGGTCTACATCAAAGCTCGGGTAGTGGAGATCAACAGCCGTCTAGCACAGCAAATCGGGGCGAAGTATGGCTTCGAGGGTGGGGCGATTACTTCCCACGGACTTTTTAGTCTTCGAGGCAATCTGGGAGGAGGGTCGGCGTTGAAGATTTCACCCCAGCTGCTGGGATTTGTCAGTAGTTCGGAAACGAAATACGATCAAAATGGAAACCCCATTACCGACAAAAACAGCCCCTTTTCATTCGAAGACATCTCCTCCCTTTTCGCTCTGGGGGTTCAGCTCGACCTTTACCAGGAGGATGGTGCTGCCCATGTGCTGAGCGAACCTTCGGTGCTGTGTACCAACAACAAGGAATCCGAACTCTTCGTTGGGGAGACCCGCTCCATCCTGACCAGTTCTACGACGGGCGACAATAAAAACGATCTAGCTCGAAACAACTATGCTCGTGAAGATATCGGTCTGACGCTCAAGGTGAAGCCCCGGCTTTCGAGCAACAACAAAGTGGCTTTGACCGTGGACGCCATCATCGAAGATGTGGACGACAGCAGCGGCTACAACAACCCGCTTCCGACAGTCTACAAGCGGAAGGTGACAAGCAATGCGATTGTGCGGAACGGACAAACCGTGATTGTGGGAGGTTTGATGAAAAATATTGCAGGAACCGGGAATACCAAGGTCCCTTTCTTCGGCGATATCCCTATCATTGGCCGACTCTTCCAAGATGAGGGAAAGGCACGTCGGCAGGTGGACCTGGTCATCTACCTTACCCCTTATATTGTCCGAAAGAGTGCCGACCTGGCGCGTCTTCGGAAATTTTTGGCCAATCTCGAAGAGGTGCAGAGACGCTACACCCGTTTTATCAAAAATCAATTGCAAAAAGGTGATGTGGGGTACGATCGGGAACCGGGATCGAATTTCTCGAGACCCGGGGAGACGGGAGCTTCCAAAAATCGGCCCGCTTCATCAGGAGTCGCTCCAGTGCGTTCGACTCACGGCAATGCGGCGCTCGATGTGCTCCGTTCCCATCCTTAGGAGAGTGGAATGATGATTCCCCGTCTGGAAAAAGTGGATCTGGAGCCTCTCTGGCTGGAAGAGGTGGATCACCGCTTGGCGATGCGCCATTTTTTGCTCTTTGCCAAATATCAAGGAAGATCCATCGCACTGCTCCATCCGGAGCATCTGGCGGAGGGGCTCAATTACTTGGCTCGGCTGGGCCTGGAGCTGGATCTCTACCAGGGGGATGAAGAGAGCTACGAGAGGCTGCGAAACAAATTCCTGGAGCTACAGACCAGCAGCGAATTTGAAAAGATGGAGACCGCTTCTGAAGAGCTGATCGAGGCGGAGTCCGATCTGCTGGAGTTCATCCAGAATGCGCAGGATCTACTTTCGAGTGAAGCCTCCGCGCCTGTGATCAAGCTGGTCAATTCTCTCTTTTTCCAGGCCATCAAGAAAGAGGCCAGCGACATCCATATCGAAACCCATGAGCGCAAAGGAGAAGTGCGCTTACGGATCGATGGAGCGCTCAAAAAGCATTTGGATCTGGATCGCCGTATTACCCAGCTGGTGATCAACCGGATCAAAGTCATCTCCAATCTGGACATTTCCGAAAAACGGATTCCCCAGGACGGGCGAACCCAGGTGAGCATCTCGGGCAAGACGCTGGATGTGCGGGTTTCGGTGTTGCCGACCTATCATGGAGAACGGGTCGTGATGCGGATCTTGATGCAGAGCGAGCATATCCCTACGCTGGAGGATTTGGGATTCGACCGGGAAATTACCCATGCCTTCTATCGCCTCCTCAACCACTCCCACGGGATGCTACTCGTCACCGGTCCCACCGGATCCGGGAAATCGACTACGCTGCACTCCTTTCTCCAACATATCGCCTCCCCGGACAAAAATATCCTTACGATCGAGGATCCGGTAGAGTACAATGCGGACAACATCAACCAGATCCAGGTCAACGACAAGGTGGGGATGACCTTCGCTTCGGGTCTGCGTTCGATTCTTCGGCAGGATCCCGACGTCGTGATGGTGGGAGAGATCCGGGACCGAGAGACGGCCCAGATCGCGGTGCAGGCGGCTTTGACCGGACACCTCATGCTCTCGACGCTCCATACCAACGACGCCACCTCCTCCTTGACCCGTTTCATGGATATGGGAGTGGAGAGCTATCTGCTCTCCTCCACGCTTTTGGGGGTCTTGGCTCAACGTCTTGCCCGCAAGCTTTGCCCCGCATGTAAACGACCGGCGACACCGAATCCCGAGCAGATTCGGGAAGCGGGGCTGGATCCGCACGGTCGCTACTACGAAGCGGTGGGATGCCCCGAGTGCGACTATACCGGCTATCACGGTCGTCAAGCGGTGGGAGAGCTCTTCGTCATCGACGATGAGGTTAAACGGCTGATGGATCAGGGGCTCAACGATCATGAAATTCGGGAAAAGATGAAAGCCAAAGGGATGAAAACCATCTCCGACCGGCTTCGAAGGATGCTGGAAGAGGGGTTGACGAGTTATGACGAAGCCCTACGTGTAGGATTGATGGACGGCTAGGGATGCAACGACGTCGCGCCTTTACCCTGATCGAGGTGCTTGTCTCCATCGCTTTGATCTCTCTTGTCTTGCTAGGGCTTTACAAAAGCCTGGCGATTCAGCGTAGCTCCAATCGGCATCTCCATGATTATCTCCAAAGAGCCCTGGCAAAGGATAAAGTCGTCATGACGCTCTACAAAGACATCCTCTCCAGTGACGGAAATCTGAGCTTGCACAGAGGGGAGTTCGACCGGCTTTGCCTCAACAATACCGCCCATTCCCTCTACGGTCTAGCCTCGCCGAAAGTTTGCTGGCTTGTCCTCAAAGAGGGAAAAACGCTGGTTCGGGTGGAAGGGGGTGACTATCGCCTCCCCTTACGCAGTGATGACCGAGTGGCGCTGGATCGGGTCATGGAGGGGATGGAGCTTTTCGACATTTACCGGAGTGGAGGGGATCTTCTCGTGGCAATGCAGACCAAGGGAGAGAAACCTTACGCTTTTTTGGTTCAGGCAATCGCCCCTCCACCTAAACCGAAGCCGAAACTCAAATCCAAAATCACAGCGGGACAAGCGAAGAAAAAGGTACCATTGAAAAAACATGCTGTTGGAAAATAAAAATCATTTCAAGGAGGATCATGATGGCAGCGATGAAAGAGATCTACGAAAAAGCCGGGCTCTTTTACCTGGGGAAAGATGTGGATCGGGAGAGTTTTGAACCAACGGATGTTTTGACGCTGCTCAAGAGCAAAAACTTCACCACCCATGCCGCTATTATCGGGATGACGGGCAGCGGCAAGACGGGGCTCGGTATCGACATCCTCGAAGAGGCGGCTATCGACAACATCCCGGCGATCGTCATCGACCCCAAGGGGGATATGGGGGATCTCT
>CAYUXG010000004.1:0-21998 GCA_964448735.1 uncultured Nitratifractor sp.
ACTACTACCTCGACTTGATGCGCCAGATGCGCGAAGCGATTCTTTGTGGGGAATTCGATGCCTTCCGCAAAGCCTTTTACGAGAAACGAAAGGAGCGACCGTGATGGCTGATGAGAAGAGATCCCCGGAAAAGGTTCTTTATTGGATATATGACGAAAGTACGCAAGAGAAGCTCGACGAATGGGCGGAGCTTCTCAAAAGCTACGATCTGACGACCGTGCCTGCCGAAGAGTTTCTCCAAAGCACCTTCGCCCAAGAGAGCCGCATCCTGGCCCATGTCTCCCTCGATACCCTCAGGAGAATCATGCGCAAAGCGGAAGCCGAAGGATGGGCTCTAACGATCCTGCCCACCGACAAACAAAAGCCCCTCGCCAAAGCCTTCGGGATGCAGAGCGATCCCGACAAAGCCCTGGAGATCCTAACGACCTCCGAAGCGAAGCCCCTGGATCTGCTCTACGTCAACGACGAACCGGTCCTCTACAACGCCCTGGTGGGCGACGTCCCTCCCCTCTCTTTCCGAAGCACGCTCCTAGGGGATCAACCCTCGAAAGACAAATTCAAACTCTTTTTGCACGAATTGGGAAAGCTTCGTCATCTCGCCATGGCGAAACTCACGCTGGTTACGGCCAAAGGCGTCAAAATCGAGACGGCCGGCACGGGACTGGTGATCTTCCGGCAGGGAGGAGTAAGCTACATCTCCAACCTCCTACCCGAAGAGCGCTACAACGACGGTCAACTTCGAGCCGCCATCGTCTCTCCCCGCTCGATCCTCTCTTATATCTTCTATCTCTTTGTCGCGATCTTTCCCTATTTTCGTCCACGCAAGCTTCCCGAATCGGTGGGACTGATAAAAACCGAATCCCTCCAAATCGAAACCGATCCACGATTGCAAGTCATCGTCGACGCAGAGGAGTACCCGCCGACGCCGGTGCGATTCACCCTCCATGCCAAAGCCCTGAAACTCTGCGCACCCGATGCTTTCTGGGAGCTCAATCCTCCGAGCCAAGCGGAGAAAGAGACCGTGCGCATCGGCCACCTGCCCCAGACCGACGAAGCCGTCGCCTCGATCCGTAAACGATTGCCCTTCTTTGCCCATGCTTCGGAGCAGGAGTATCGAGAGCTCTTCGCCGCTCTTCGACAGGAGGCCGCCTTGCAAAGCACCTTCGTGGCTCTGATCGTTTTCAGTACCCTGCTGGCTACGGTGGGGCTCTTTCTCAACAGTGCCTCCGTCGTCATCGGCGCCATGCTCCTGGCTCCTCTCATGCAACCGATCGTCGCTTTTGCCATGGGGCTTTTGCGCTGGGATGCAGGACTTGCTTTTCGTGCCCTGAGGACCACGCTCGTCGGCGTCTTGCTGGTCCTGCTCTTTTCCCTGCTTCCGACGCTCTTGCTTCCTCTCCGGGAGCTTACCGACGAAATGGCGGGGCGTCTTCACCCGACGCTACTCGATCTGAGCGTCGCCGTCGTCTCCGGCATGGCCGCTGCCTACGCCAAAAACAACCCCCGCATCAGCGGCTCTCTCGTCGGCGTCGCCATCGCCGTCGCGTTGGTCCCGCCTCTGGCCACGGCGGGGATCGGCCTGGGCTGGCAAGATTTCTCGATCTTCTATCACGCTTTTTTGCTCTTTCTGACCAACTTCGTCGGAATCGTCCTCGCTGCCGCCGTCGTCTTCATGGTGCAAGGATTCTCTCCGATCCACCGTGCGCGTAAAGGCTTACGGCTCGGACTTGTCGCGGCCCTTCTCGTGGCTCTTCCCTTGAGTCTCTCTTTTCAGCAGATGACCGAAGATTCTCAGTTGCTCCGATCTCTTCAAAATCGGAAAATTGTCCTGAATAAAAAGATCGACGTGGAAATCGAAAAGGTCAATATCCGGCATGAAAAGGGTAGAATCATCAACTGTGTCTTAGTCGTTTCACGCCTTTTGAATCCTGAGGAATTTAAAGAATTAAAAGAAAAAATTAGCCACATGGTACCGGGGCCTTTTCAGATCGAGATCGAACAGAAAATGCGGATGTAGGTACGAAAAAACCTATTCTGATGACGGAAGATCATCGACACAGATGCATGATCGCTAGAGTAAAGACCTTTTTCCTCAGTAGATACTCTTGCTCAAGTCCACGTTCACCGTTGTCCCAGAACCGACACTGACCTCTTTGGCGATACGGATATTTTGAGGCGTATCATATCCACACTCCTGGGCACAACGTACGACGCCGATCACATAGTAGCTCCCCGCCGGCACTCCATAGAAGGCAAAGTTGCCATTACTGTCGGAGGTGGTGAATTTGAGATAGTTGAAGAGGCGCGGATCCGCCTTGGCCATTTTGTGGCCTCCGAGGTAACTCTGCTGGTACCATTGACGGGAGTAGCTGGTGACGGGATTGAGGTAGAGCCGCGTCTGTTTTCCGAGAATTTTCTGCCCGGTGGGGCTCACCAGATAGATGCTTCCCTTGACCGTCGCCCTTCCGCTTCGGGGAAGACGGCTGTACTCCGAAACAGGGAAAGGAATCCTAGCTACTGCCTGCTCTTCTTGCACACTCATATTCAGATCCGAGATATCCACGGAGCTATTTTCCTCTGTGCTCGAGGCAAGCGACGATCCTCCCGAACCACTGGGCAGCAGCAGTTCCTGATGCACGCAGCCGCTTGCAAGAAAGAGCAGAGAGATCAACATCAAGATCTGATAGATTTTTTTCATGGTCGTTAGAACTCCTTCCCCTCAGGGGCTCGAAATTGGAATGGAAAATTGCTCAATTATACATCATTTCCCAAGACAAAACTCCCCGAACATCCGGTCGAGCATCTCTTCGTTCTCGTAGGGACGGGTGATCTGTCCCAGTTTACGGACCGCCTCCTGCAGATGATAACTGAAAAACTCCAACTCACCCCGCTCCAACGGCCCGACCGCTCTGGAAATCTCCGTTGCAGCCTCCCGGACCGTCTCGATTTGCCGGGCGGAAGCGAGCATCAGCTCTTCGTCCAGGGTATAACGGTCGAGGATCTCTTCCAGATGCCGGATCAGGGGAGTGAAATCCTCTTTTGCACTGATCTCCAGGGGAGCGTAGGCTTCAAGCTTCGAGGGATCGATCCGTGCAGGAAGGTCGCTTTTGTTGAGTGCTACGATCCACTCCCGGTCGTGCTCCTTTTGCATAAGATGAAGCATCTGCTCATCCTCCTCATCCCAGGCACGGCTCCGGTCGAAGAGTGCGACGACGATATCCGCCTCCCGCACCGAATCGAGCGAACGCTCCACCCCGATCTTTTCAATCCGATCCTCCGTCTCCCTGATTCCCGCCGTGTCGATGATCCGGATGATGTGCGATCCGATGCGGATCTGCTCTTCGATCGTATCCCGCGTCGTCCCGGCAATCTCGCTGACGATCGCCCGTTCGTAGCGAAGCAGCGCATTGAGCAGGGAGCTTTTGCCGGCATTGGGTTTGCCCACGATCGCCACGCGAAATCCCTCGATGAGTCCTTTGCGGCGTTCGCTGCTCTCGACGATCTTTTGCAGCTTGCGCTCCAGAGCGATCAAACGCGAATGAAGGCGGCGAAAAAGGTCCTCCGGGAGATCCTCTTCGGCATAATCGATCATCACCTCCGAATGGGCGAGAGCTTCGAGCAGCTCTTCCCTGGCCTCTTCGATGAAACGCCCAAGTTCTCCTTTGATCTGACGGGCCAGGATCCGCGCGGCATCGAGGCTTTTGGCTTCGATGAGCTTGGCGATCGCTTCGGCTTCGCTCAGATCGATTTTGCCGTTGAGAAACGCTCGCTTGCTGAACTCTCCCGGCTCGGCGATCCGCGCACCGTGGGCAATCGCCGTCTCCAGAATCGTCTGAGCCACCACCATGCCTCCGTGGCACTGAAACTCTACGATCTCCTCCCCCGTGAAAGATCGGGGTGCCTGAAAATAGAGCACCAAAGCCTGATCGATCAACTCGTTTTCGGTATCGAAGAGGGAGGTCAGTTCGGCATAACGGGGGGTGAAAGAGGCATGAGGAGCGATCCGCCGGGCAACGGTAGTTGCCTCGGGGCCGCTGAGACGGACGACGGAGATGGAAGCAGCTCCCGGAGCCGTCGCGATCGCCGCGATGGTATCGCTCATCGCCGTTTGTTGAACTCGTTGATCAGGACGTAGCGTTTGCCGTCGCGGTGACGCTTGATCGCCACATATTTGTCGGGAAAAGCTTCCCGAAGCTGCTCCAGGGCGATCTGCACGAGGATCCCGTCCAGGGGCCGGGTCCGCCCCCATCCTTCTCTCTCCACATGCTCGATCACCGACTGGAGGGAGTTACGGATCATCTCTTCCTGGCTGGAGAGGAAGCTTGCCACCTCCAGCTTCACGTAGAGACCGTAGTTTCCGTGGAGCCAATTGTAGAGCAGATAGGAGAGCGCGTTGTAACGGTACCCCTCCTTCCCAATGATGAGTGCGGCATCTTCCCCGTCGATGAAGATGTAAGCGGTTCCGTCGATCACATCCACTTCGACCACGTCGATCTCGAAACAGCTCTTTTCCATCAGGGCCTTCAGCTTCGCTTCGATCTCTTCCTGGATCTCCGATTGAACCTTCTCTACCGCTTCTTCCGGGTGCTCTACACTCTTCTCTTCCGTGAAAAAGCCTTCGAGGATCTTCGTCTCGGAAGGATGCACCGTCGATCCTCCACTCCTCTCCTCGTCCAAAGTTTCCGGTTCCGTCGTTGCGACCGGTTCGGGTCTCCGCTCCCCGCTTTCCGACGCCTCCGGCTTTTGCGCGGAAGGAGCCTCATCAGCTTTCTTTTCCGTTTCCTTTTTGCTTTCGCTCTCAGGCTCTTTCTCTACAGCCTCTGCGACCGGTTTTTCGACCTTTTCGGCTGTGGCGACGATGATCGCAGGTTTGGCAAAAAGCCCCATGATCCCTCTGCTGGGATACTGCACCACTTCGTATCGCAGCTCCGTCATGGAGCAGCCAAGCTCGTCACAGGCGAGGACGTACGCCTCTTCCAGGGTCTGCGCCTCGATCTTTTTCATCACGACTTCCTCACGCCTTCTGATCCTGCTTCTCTTTGAGACGAGCCTTATGTTTCTCATAAGCGCGATTGATAAAGACCTGCTGGGCGATGGAGAGGATGTTGTTGGTCAACCAGTAGAGCACCAGTCCCGCGGGGAAAGTTAGGAAGAAGAAGGTCATCAGCACCGGGAACCATTTGAAGATCTTCTGCTGCATGGGATCGGTCATGGTATTGGGCGTGATCTGCTGCTGCAGGAACATCGTCGCACCCATCAGAATCGGCAGGACGAAATAGGGATCCTGATGCGAAAGATCGGTGATCCAAAGAATCCAGGGTGCTCCCTGAAGTTCGTCGGCATTGAGCAGGACTCGATAGAGCGCAAAGAAGACGGGAATCTGCAGGATCATCGGCAGACATCCTCCCATCGGATTGGCGCCGTGCTTTTTGTAGAGTTCCATCATATGGGCATTCATCTTCGCGGGATCTTTGCCGTAGCGCTCCTTGATCTCCTTCATCTTGGGAGCGAGATCCTTGAGCTTCTGCATCGACATCATCCCCTTGTAGGAGAGGGGGAAGAGCACCAGTTTCACCAGGAATGTAAAGAGTACGATCGCCCATCCCCAGTTGCCCACCACATGATAGATCGCCAGCATGATGCGGAAGAAAGGCTTCGCCAGGAAGGTGAACCAACCAAATTCGATGGCGTCGGTCAGGCGCTTGTCCAGAGAAGAGAAGAGCTTCCACTCCTTGGCCCCGATGTATCCCTCCAAAGAGATGGGCCCGTTGGCTGCGACGAAAGGAAGAGGATCATCGTTCACATCCGGAGTGATAACCACATGGAAAGGGTGCTTGAAATTGAAGAAGAGCGATGCGTAGTAACGATCGAAGGAGGAGAGAATCGTCGCATCGTTGAATTTCTCGATCTCCTTATCCTTCTTGTCTTCGATGGTCGTGATGACTCCCTTGGCATCCCGCACCAGCACGCCCCGTACAATAAGATAGTGGGATTTGTCGGCTTCGGGACGATGTCCTGACGTAAGAAAATAATCGACTTTTTTGTTCACGTCCACCTTCAAATCGTAGTGGCCATCGGGATAGAAACGCAAGGTTTTTACCAGGGTAACGCCGCCGAGTTTTTGAGTCAGAGTCAGATCTGCCGTCCCCTTCGTCGCATTGATCTCCGATGCCGATGCGCTGTAGTCGGTTTTGAACGCTTCGGTGTTGAGCTTGCCGTCGGCGAAGCGAACCTCCAGAGGCCGTGTACGTTTCGGATCCAGAAGCTCTACGGGTTTTCCGTTTTTGTCCCGGTATTTCTTCTCTTTCATCACGACGCTGGCGATACGTCCCAGGGGGTCGATGATCATCCGGTATTTCCGAGTCTCCACATGCACCAGTGCACGGATTTTTTTGCTCGTATCCGCCGAGGGGGAAGTCGCCGAGGGGGCCTCGGAAGCAGCCGGTGCCGATGCGACGTTTGGCGCTTTCTGGGCTGCCGGAGCGCTCTGGGTCGTAGTCGTCCGGGCGCTTGCGTTACGATCTGCCTGGGTCTGTGTCTTGTGAGAGGGGAAGAGATAACTGAACCCGAAAAGAATTGCAAAAGAGAGAATCAATGCAATGAGTAAACGTTTATTGAGATCCATCTGTTCCAAGATCTTGCCTTTGTAAGGAAAATGTTTAAGAAGGGGGGATTATAGCCTCTTTCTCGTTAAAGATCTCATGATTGCCATGCAAACGCTCAAGTAGAGACTGCAAGTGTCCCGGATCTTTTCAAAGCGGTCTGCCATGCTTTTTGCAGTTCGAGAGGATCTGCCTTGAGAAGAGGAGCTTTCGCCACGAAAATGTAGCTTCCTTCCGCAAGTCGGTCGGAAACGGCGATGAAGCGAGCACGGAGGAGACGTTTGGCACGATTGCGTTGAACCGCTCCTCCGACTTTTTTCCCGGCGACAAATGCCACTTTCCGATTCGAAACAGATTTGTAGAAAAGTACGAAAAAGGGAGTGTGCCAGACTTTGTCCGCCCGGCGATAGAGGAGGTTGAAGTCCCGCTGACTCGTCAGCGTGACGAAGTTTTTTAGGCGGCTAATCTTTTTCTGCCTTTGGCACGTCGGGCATTGATGATTTTTCTGCCGTTTTTGCTCTTCATCCGCGTACGGAAACCGTGGGTTCTTTTTCTCGGAGTGTTGTGGGGCTGATAGGTTCTTTTCATTCTGGTATCCTTTGGATCGTAATCTTTGACGCCCCCGCTCTCGTTGGAGGAGGGAAAACAATGGACGGAATCATAGCGAAGGAGAGCTTAATCGTCAATGAATGAGCAGGAAAGAGTGAAATTTCTGGCCGACGAGCACCTGGGCAAACTTGCCCGACAGCTTCGCTTCGCCGGTTTCGACACGCTTTACCTTCCCGGACTTGACGACACTGCCCTGCTCCGAATCGCCCGAGAGGAAGATCGCATCCTACTCAGCCGGGACAGAGAGCTTCAGCATCGCGATCCGCATCGGGTCTTCCCCGTGCATTCCATCCATCTTCGAAATCAGATGCTCGAAGTCGCCGCCGCATTCGATCTGGCGAAATTCTTTGCCCCCTTCACCCGCTGCACAGTCTGCAACACTCCCCTGCACAAAGTGGACAAGTACGAACTCGAGCAAAAAGTTCCCAAGCGCGTGTTTGAGACTTTTCAGCTTTTCAAAGAGTGTCCCGGCTGCGGACGGATCTATTGGAAGGGGGATCATTACGCAAAGATGTTGAAACGCTGGGAAGAGGTATATCGCGAAGTTCGGGGGAAGGAGACTTGATTTTTTGCGGAAGCGGTAGTACAATGCGCTCGTACTTTTCCACCGCTGCTGATGTAGCTCAGCCGGCTAGAGCACCTGATTCGTAATCAGGAGGTCGCGGGTTCGAGTCCCGCCATCAGCTCCATTCATCAAGAACTTTTCCCTACTTTATAATGATCTGAGTGTCCACGATGACCCAATCCGATCACCAGTGCCACCTACTTTTCTTTTAATTTATTCCGCGGAACGTTTTTTTCTGGGTTTGGGCAGAAGTTCTTTGAAACGCAGATAGGTAATTTTTCTCGTTTTTCCCGCTTTGGTTTTTGGCAGGCGATCTTCGGATTCGAGAATCTCGTTGAGTTTCTTCAGCGCTTCCGTTTGCGACATATGTTTGACCAGATAACGGGCCGTCTTTTTCACTTCGGGATCTCGAAGCAATTGCTCCATCGGAGGAAGAGTCTCTTTCTTTTGCTCTTTGACCGCTTGTTTAGCTTTTTCCAACAAAGACATTTCATACCTTTCATTCTAAAGTTTTGGTATGGAATTATACCACATTTGTGGAGAAAATTTCTTAGATGATTTTTGAACTTTTCAGAGAGTCTCAAAACTCTCTTTTGTAGATGATATCTACACTCTGGGATTTCTCTCCGATGCTGACATCGGTTTCGGTATGTTTGAAAGTTTTTATCCGCACGATCACCTTCGATTCATCCCCTTGATCGTAGATGACGCTGATACGATCGGTAATCTGTTTTCCCACTTCGAAACCGGAAGAGTTAAGCACTAACGTATCGACCTTGAGTCCCAGATTTCCTAGGATTGATTTGGCGATTCCTCCTCCCACCAAGGAGAGCATATCGCTCCCGCTGTTTCCCGAATCTTCCGTATCGAAAAGGATGAAAGAGAGAATCTGGTTTCGGTTCATATAGGGGTCGCTGGAGAAGTTGAGATTGGGCTCGGTCGCTTTGCCGCTGACGGTGATGTAGATCGTCTTGCTGTAGCGTCGATAGACCAGGTGGATATCCAGAAGAGGCTCGGTCGCTTTACCCGTAAAATTGACGCTGCTTGGCTCCAGAACGAAGCGTTTCCCTTCGAAAATGTAATACCCTCCCTTCGCCAGGGGAACCGATCCCAGCACTTGCAGATCCGAATCGAAACCCTTGATGATACTCAACTGAGGTTTGAGTTCCACATAGACGTTTTTCTGTTTGAAGAGAAGCGGCTTTTTCGCTTCGATATAGAGATTGAGCTGGACGTTTTTTCGGAAGAAACTCGACTCCTCTTTTTTACGATGTTGCAGGATGATGATATCGTCATCGGTGGCATAGTGTTTGGCTGCGAGATTGTACATGACGTTTCCGCCAAGGAGAATGATCTTTCCTGTGGCATCGATCTTCTCTCCTTCAATTTTAGCCTTGATATCGATGGATGCATCGAGCTTGGCATTTTCATGAACAATTTTGAAGTCGGGAGACTTGGCGACAAGTTCCCCTTTTTTCTTTTTCAAATCGTAGGCTCCCGTCACTTTCAGCGAGTCATTCACCCAAAAGGCTTCCAAAACGATGCGTTGCTTCTGCAACTTGATGATCGAGGGTTTCGTCGCGAAGAATTTCATTCCAGAGACTTCGAGATGATAGCTTTGAACGGTCAGCGACTGCTTTTGCCTGTCCGCGGAAAGCAGAACCTGAATATTTTTTATGGGGCTCTTGATCCGAGCGCTGTCGTCGGGGACGAATTTTTTGGACCGGAGTTCCAGGGTGACTCGGCTCAGTTTTTCGATTTTCAGATCGAGGTTGATATCGCCGTCGAGTTTTGGGATCTCTATCGCATAAATCGCCGTAAGATTTCCGATCAGTTTTTTCACCGAAGGGCTCTGAAGCGTTGCGTGGATCGTCTCCTTCGCTTTTCCCTCCACCTTGATCTTCGTCCCGGCGACGGAAATCGTTCCCTGGAGCCGATCCTTTTGTGTAGCATAATGAAAATTCGCAGCGATTTGTTTGCTAGTAAGTTTCAAATCCCAAAGCTTTCCGAGCTGCTTCACCGAGAGTTTCAGAGGATCGAGAGCCTGAAGTTTGAGCTTGGGAAGGAGAGCTTCCAAAAGCGAATCTTTCGGGAAACGGGTGACGATCTGCGTCGAAAGGTTCCCGTCATAGCGAAGCGTTCCGTCGAGATTGGCCAGGTTGGAGCGTACCGTGACCTTGCTCTCCAGGGGGAGAGGTTTGGCGAAATCGATCGGTGTAAGCGTTTGTACGTCGAGCTCGGCATCTCTCAGTTTTTTGGGAAGTTTGAAATACTTCGCCGGTTTCAGAGCTTTTTTGGTCCCCAGACTCAGCTCTCCCTTTTTCAAATCGCGACTGACGAACGTGCCGCCAAAGATGCCTGCGTCCAGCTTTGCCCGAAGGGCATGCAGATCCCCCTGCAGTTCGATTTTCGGGATTCCTAGCATCTTTTCGATCTTCTCATCTCCGAGCTTCAGACGGCCCGCGTTGATCTGCGCGCTGTAATGCAGTGCTCCCTCTTTTTGGAAAAGTTTGGCCTCCAGGCGGATCTCGGGAGCCTGAGGAACCGCGATGCGGCTTTGATGCTCCACATCGAGCCGACTTTTTGCAAAATCGAAGTTCACGGTCGTAAGCGAACGATTGATGTCCACGTTGAAGGAGCTGTTTTGATCCGCCAGAATCTTATGGGCGTCGAAGGCCAGTTGGAGATGGAGAGCTTTTTCATCGGCTTCTCCCGTGACCCGTATCGGACTGAAAGCCTCCGCCCGCAATGGAATGCCGAAAGTTTCGAAAAGCTTCTTCTCCAGACGAATCTCTCCCTTCTTCGAAGGGGTCAGAAGCAGCCGGTTGTCGTGAATGGTCCCATCGATCCGTGCGTTGGCGAGATTGCTCTGCAGATCGAGGCGCACTCCTCCCTGAGTCGCCGTAAGGGTGCCCAGATCGAAATGGATATTTTTCAGCATCGCCCGAGCCTGCTGGAGTTGCAGAGGATCGAGCGTAAAGGGGCGCAAATCCACGCGGCCCTCCTGCAGAACGAGGATCGACGGGACGAAGGGAAGCGTGACTCCTTTGCTCTTATGATTCTCTTGAGTCACGGGCTTTGAAGGCTGCGACGTTTTCGTTCGATTGTTCTCTAAGGCTACGTAACGTTGGATAGCATCCAAGTTCACATCCCGAACGTCGAATTGATGGATCCGGATCGCCTTGGCATCGATCGAGGCGTCGAGGTTGAGGTGCATCAAAGGAGTGTCGAGGTTCGCTCCCAGACTCTTCAGCTCCAGTCGGTTCCGGTGCAGGTCCGCATGGAGATCTTTGACGTTCAATACGGGATCGCGATAGTCGATTCCGTCGATCCGTCCCGGACGGAGCTCCACCCGCAGCTGTTTGATATCTACAGCGGGAGGAACGAAGGGAATGCGATCCAGGGGCTCGAGCTCCTGAGTGGCGCTGGCGGCTTTTGCCTCTTTGCCGTCACTGGGGGCCGAGGAACTCTTCTCGTCACTTCCGGCGAGCATCAAAATCTTCTGCAGATCGACACGGTCAAAAACGCCCTCTTCCAGCGTCGCTTTCTCGGGATCGAGACGAGCACGGAAGCGAGCGTTCCCCAGGTTGCTGCGCAGGTCTGCGGTCAAGACTCCCCCCGTCAATCGACTCTTTTTCAGGTTGATCTGCAGATCGTTTCCTTCGACTTGGGCCCACTCCAGATGGAGTTTCTTCTCCCAGTCGTAGGGCTTGAGGGTGACCCAGAGCTTTTTGGCATGGATTTTCACGGGTAGGAAAGGATCCTCTGCCGCTTTTTCGGAAGCGACTGCCGTAGCATTGGCTTCCGCCACGGCAGGCTTGCTCCCATGCTTTTCCCCTTCCAACGCCCCCAGCGTCTTGAGAAGCTTCTCCATCTGCACAAGATCCAGATCTTCCAGAGCCAGAATCTCCACGTCGAGGAAACGTTTATGGTAGGTTCCCTCCAACTCCACGGTTCCCAATGAAGTCTGGGCAATCTGTTTGAGATGTCCTACGTTGAAAACCCCCCCGTTGTAAAAAATCGAATCGACTTGGAGATCCTCTTTCGCCACGGCAACTCCGTAGCGTTTGAAGGGCAAAAGACTCAGATGAATGTTCTTTATTTCGATCGCCACGGGCAGGCCGCCGCCGCTTTCGCTTTCTGGTTTCGTCTTCTGGGTGGGGGAGGAAAAATCATCGATCACACGTTCCAAGACCCCCACGTTTACATCCTTCAGATCGAGCCGTGAGATCGTCACGCGCTTCTCCAGCAAAGTGTAGGGATTGATCCGGATACGAATCTGCCGGGCAAGCTTCTGATCTTTGTAATAGAGATTCTGCAGCACGATCCCCTTGAGAGGATTTCCTTCGATCCGGTCGTAACGGAAATGATACTCCGGAGCGAACTTTCGCGCCACTTTGTCGATGAGATAGGGTGAGTTGACTGCCAGATAAAGGAGACTCAAAAGCACGAAAATGAAGAGGATTAGACCGAGGAAAAACTTTTTCAAAAGGATTGTCCTATCATGATGGAGATTCGGTTGATGGAAGGCTCATGAATGTTGGCCGCGAAATCCAGTTTGATGGGGCCCATGGGCGTCATATAGCGGACGCCGACTCCGGCGGATTGCACCCATGCATAGCTGAAGTCGTAATAATCTTCCGAAAGCATCGTCGCATCGTAGAAGATCCCGCCGTAGAGCTCTCCCCAGATGGGGTATTGGGCTTCGGCGGTGAAATTGAGCCAAGTGCGGCCTCCCAGGGCTCCGTCGTCGGTGGGAGTGTAGGTGATTCCGATATCCCGCTGGGCATAGGCCCGGTTGCTGTAGGAGCCTCCCGCATAGAAATATTTCGAAGCCGGAAGCGCCGCCACACCCCCATCGTCCAGGATCCCCAGATGCCCCACCGTTGCCAGAGTCAATTGCCCGAAGCTTTTGACGTAGTGAGCCTCCAATTCAAATTTATAATAGGGGTTATTCTCCTCCACCCCCATACTGTAACCGTATTCCAGATACCCTTTCAGGTAGTATCCGTTGCGCGGGTTGAGTTTGGAATCCCTTGCATCGTAAGCAAGGGTTCCGTAACCGTAAACGAGATTGAAATTCCCGGGGATAACCTCTTGGCTCTCGTGGGTCAGCTCGATAAGGATTCGCTCCGTCGAAGCTCCCAAGTCGTAACTCCAGAATCCATCTTCATGCCGAAGTTTCATATCGAAGAAGATCTTTTTTTCATCGTAATCGTCATAAGCCTCTTGGTGGTATCCCCCGTTGAGATAAAGATCCGCGTAGAGTTGATTGCCGTACTGTAAAATCGCAGGCTGAAAGAAGTTGGCACTGAGCTCTTTGATATCGGAAGAGTACTGAGCGACCAGCCCTCCTTTGCGTCCGCCGCCGAAGAGATTGTAGTGATCGTAGGTGCCCTTGATACGAAATCCCGCCACGCTGTCGTAACCGGCGGAGATCGTGTAACGGCGCATCTTCTGTTTGAGCCGGGTATGCACCTCGGGCCGGATCACGTTGAAGTACTTCTTGTCCGTATCGATCAGGGTCTGCCCGAAGATCCCCAGCCCGTTAAGCGCGGCATAACTCTCGTTGACCCGTTCCGTGGTAAAGAGATCTCCCGGTCGATAGCGCATCCGCGAAAGGATCACCGCGTCACGAATCTCTTTGGGTTTTTCCACCACCGTGGTGTTCCCGAAGCGGCAGAGATCTCCCTTTTTGAGTCGATAGACCAGATCCACGGTTCGTTTGTCCAGATCCACGTAGGCTTTGGTATCCAGATCGTAACTGCAATACCCCTCTTTGAGCAGTGCGGATTTGATCTTGCTTTTGATCGCACTGAACTTCTCCGTTTCGAAGGGATCGCCCTTTTTGAACGTAATCTCGTCTTGGATGGGAAAATCGCTGCTAATGTTGATATCCCTGACGGTAACGGGTTTGCCTTCATGGATCGTGATGATCACTTTGTCGGGAAGATTTTTGATCGTGTAGGTGGCGTCGTAGTATCCCTTGCTGTCGAGATAGCCCCGGAGGCTGTCGCCGATGGCCGGGATCAGGGAGACGGGAATGCGCTTTTCGTCGCTCTTCCAGAACGCGAACCAGGGTTTGACCTTCACGCCGAGAATCTTGTAGACATCGTCGGGATCGAGCCTTTTGAGCCCTTCGATCTCGATCGCTTTGGTGGGAATCTCTTTTTTCTTCTCCTCTCCGGAGGCGGCTTTTTGCTGCGTCGCTTTCTGTTGCGTACCAGAAGCCGAAGCGGCTTGCGCTTGGACCGGGATCAGAAGCAGTGCGATGAGGCTCAGAAGGAGCAAGAGTGATTTCATGTGCATGCCAACTCCTCCGCCTCTTCTTTCTCCGAAAGGTCGATCATCCGGTCGCTCGCCCAGCGGGCAAGATCCATGTCGTGGGTAATCAGCAAAATTCCCACCCGATCGAGAAACCTCATCAGCAGTCTCATGGTCTCGAGCTGGGTGATGTTGTCCAGAGCGCTGGTAGGCTCGTCGCACAGAAGCAGATCGGGCTGCATCAACAACGCCCGCAGGATGCTACATCGCTGAAGCTGCCCGCCCGAAAGTTCGTGAGGAAGTTTTTTCAAGAATGCTCTTTCCAATTGCAACGCCTCCAGGTACTCCTCTTCTCTCCCCCAATCGGCAACGTCGGCGATCTGATTCTCAATGGAGTAGGAGGGATGGAAGGAGCTGTAGGGATCCTGGAAGACCCACCCGATTCGCCCGCGCGAAATCTTCCCTCCCCGGGGTGCAAGGTTGCCGGCGATCAGCTCCAGGAGCGTCGATTTTCCGCTTCCGCTGGGCCCGACGATACTGACGCACTCCCCCCGTTTCAAGGTCAGGGAAAAATCCTCGTAAAGCAGACCTTTGCCTTCGTAGCCGAAGCTCAAGCCCTCGATCTGCAGTACCGGATCACGATCCATCATTTCCTCAGCGGAGCTGACCCTTTCCGTAGATTTTGTACTTGTAGGTGGTCAATTCGTTGATCCCCATGGGTCCTCTGGCATGAAGCTTGTTCGTAGAGATCCCCACCTCCGCGCCGAAACCGAAGGCTCCTCCGTCGGTGAAGCGCGTCGATGCGTTGACATAGACACAAGCCGCATCCACCTCTTCGAGAAACTTCTCCGCTACGCTGTAGTTTTCGGTGACGATCGCTTCGGAGTGGCCCGAGCCGTGACGTCGGATATGTTCGATCGCCTCTTCGGGCCCGGAGACCACCTTCACCGCCAGGATGTTGGCCAGATATTCGGTGTCCCAATCCTCCTGTGAAGCCAGAGCCGCCTCGATCATGCCGCAAGCCTCCTCGTCCGCCCGCAGTTCGGTCCCCTGCTCGGCGAACGCGGCGTGAAGCTCGGGCAGAATCTCCCGGGCGAGGGCCCGGTCGACGAGCAGCGTCTCCATGGCGTTGCAGACGCCGGGGCGGTCGCACTTGGCATTGACGGCGATGCGCACCGCCATCTCCCGGTCGGCATCGGCATGGATATAGGTGTGGCAAAGCCCTTTGTCGTGTTTGACCACCGGCACGGTGGCGTTTTGGGAGACGAAGCGGATCAGCGCCTCCCCTCCCCTCGGAACGATCAGATCCACGTAGCGATCCTGCCGGATCAACGCTGCGACCCCTTCCCTCGATCCATCAGGCAACAGGGAGATGATCTCCCGCGGCAATCCGTTGCGCTCGAGCACCCCCTGGAGCACATCGGCGATAGCCCGGTTGGAGTGCTCCGCCTCCTTGCCCCCTTTGAGGATCGCCACGTTGCCGCTCTTGAAGCAGAGCGCCCCCACGTCCGCCGTGACGTTGGGGCGGGATTCGTAGATCACGCCGACGACGCCGATGGGGACGCTGACCTTCTCGATGCGCAGGTCCGCATCGTTGCGCCACCCCTCGAGCACCCGCCCCACCGGCTCGCGCAGCGCGGCAATCTCCCGCAGCGACTGCGCCATGGCGGCGACGCGTTTGTCGTCCAAAAAAAGCCGGTCTTTGAGCGCGCTGCTCAATCCGTGCTCCTCGGCCGCCGCCATATCTTGTGCGTTGGCATCGCAGATCGATTGCCTCGCCGCATCCAACGCATCCGCCATCTGCAGCAGCAAATCCCGCTTGCGTGCCCCGTCGAGCGTCCCGATCACCGAAGTGGCCGCTTTGGCCTTTTGAAGAAACGTTTCCATCTACTCACTTCTTTTTCTTTCTATTTTATCCAAAATCGACTGAAATCTCGACGAAAAATCACCTCTTGAATGGTATACTTGATCGATGAAAAAACTCTATCTGATGCGCCACGCCAAATCGAGCTGGAAAAAGCCGCTTCCCGATCATGAACGCCCGCTCAAAAAACGCGGACGAAAAGCGGCCAAAGAGATGGGAAAAGCTTTGAAAAAAGCCGGGATTTTTCCCGATCTCATCCTCTCCAGCGATGCCCTCCGCGCAAAGCAAACCGCCCTTCTCGTCGCCGAAGAACTCGGCTTGCCTTCCGAAAAGATCCGACTCGAACCCCGACTCTACGAAGCCGACCTCTCCCAAATCCTACACGTCATTCAAAACGTAGAAAACTCCGTCGATTCCATCCTTCTCGTCGCCCACAATCCGGGCATTAGCGAAGCAGCCGTAGCGTTGAGTCGTGAAGAGCGCTTTTCCTGGATGAAAACGGCTCAAATCGTCGGTTTGGCATGGGATGTCGAACGATGGAATCAAATCGGAGAAAAAAGAGGAAGAGTGATTTTCGAAGCGGCACCCGAACGGACGCCAAAGAGGTGATAAATCGGTCTTAGCCGATTATTTTTTCTCTTTTTGCGCGGCTGCTTCCAGCTCTTTGGCCTTTTCCGCCACGGCCTTTTTCAACTCGTCCGCATGTTTGGCGATGCGCTGTTGCGCCAGGAGCATACTCAGCTGCGTCAGACGGGGCATAATGGTCAGAGATTTCTGTCCTACTTTGCTGGAGTAGAATTTCGTCAACTCCTTCATCTCCTGGACGCTGAAGGCTTGAGCATAGAGCTTGGCCAAATCTTTTTTCATATCGTCCCACTTGGTGTATTTGTTGAAGAAATTCTTGTAAATCTCGGCATAGGGAGCCATCGCAGGCTGGCGCTTGAGCTGAATCGCCAAAGAGTTCATCAGCGCGTCATGAATTCCCTCTTTCATCTTCAATGCGTCAAAAAGGGCGTAGGCGGCTTTCTCCGCTTCGGGGGTCAGGGGTTTGAGTTTGGGAGCCTTGGCTGTGGCGGGAGCAGCCTTCTGCTCCGCCATCAGGGTTGCACTTCCCAGAAGGAGGGAAGCGACCAACACTGTTTTGCTTAGCGTTTTGATCATGGGTTTCCTTTTTGGATGATTGAATTTCGCTGAATTTTATCTGAAAAGGGTTAACTGAAGATTATCGGGAAGCAAGCGACCGATCACGGAGCGGGGAGCCTGGATCAGCAGGGGGTGTTTCTTCGGATCGAGCCATTTTGCGACGGTAAAAAGCCTAGGACGATCCATGGCGGTGCATCCCACGGTCGCCTCGCCGTCGGCTTTGCGAATGTGCAGGAAGATGCACGATCCCGCTCCGGGAATCCTCTGGGGATTGTGATCGACGAAGATTCCCAGACCGTAGAGTCCGCTGGCAAATTTCATCTTTTCGAAGCTTCGATAATCATGGGGGACCTTGCGACTGTCGATGATACGGTTGTAGAAGCGGGAATTTCCATCGTCCACGCAACGGCTGTATCGGGTCATTCGCCGGTAGGGATAGCGGAAATGATCCGCCCCCTCCCCGAAAAGAAAAGGAAGCTCAAAAACACCCGCGGGAGAGCGCAAGTCCCCTTCACGCTTGCGAGGTTCGCCCGCACGAGGCGCTACGTAGAGGCCGCGTCCCCACCCCATGCCCCGCTTCCCCACCTTGACGGAGACGGCGCTTCCGACTTTATGCCAGTTTTTCCCGGACTTTTCGAAGCGGTAGAGCCTGGCATTCGGTGCATTCCAGGAGTCGGAAACCACGACCAGGAGTTGGCGGGTCGAAGCGGGAGGATTCCACGCCCAGAGGCTCAGGGTCGATAGGAGCAAGAGGACCCCCCGCCATGCCGCTTTCATTCCGCCTCCTTTTCCCGCTTTTGTACCTCTTGGATATAGGTATAGAGCGCATGGATCTCCTCTTTCGTCAGAAAGTAGCGGGGCATCACTCCGGGGCCTTTCGCCACGGCGGCGGCGATCTCTTGGAGGCTTTTGCTTCGGATATCGGGGCCGTTTAGGACGACGGTTTTGCCGTCTCGGTTTTTGTAGCGGGCGATCTGCTTCCCTTCGCCCCGATCTCCGTGGCAAGGCGCGCAGCTCACACCGCGGGGGTTTTGATAGAGCATCTGCCCATATTCAAATTCGCTGATGAAATCCTCCGCCGAGACCTTTGCGGCGAAGAGCAAAATAAACAAGTACGAAACAAGCGCCGCTCTCTTCACTTCAGCATCCTTGCCACCCGAACGATTCGAAGCTTTTCGGGTTAACGTTTTTCGATATAATACCCAAAATTTTTTGTGGGGGATTGGGAGTATGATACTCCAAAAAACGGCCCCTTGAAAGCAGCGACATGACCCAGATCATCGACGGCAAATCTCTGGCCGCAAAAATCCGACAGGAAGTCAAACAAGAGGTCGAAGTTCTTCAGCGCGAGCACGACATCGTCCCCGGACTCGCCGTGGTCCTGGTCGGCGACGACCCTGCCAGCCACGCCTACGTCAAGATGAAAGCCAAAGCCTGCAAAGAGGTCGGCTTCTACTCCATCGTCCACGAGATGCCCGATACCATCAGCCAGGAGGAGATTGTCGGCACCCTGGAGATGATGAACGACAACCCCCGCATCGACGGGATTCTCGTGCAGCTCCCTCTGCCCAAACATATCGACACCGACCGCATCCTGGAAGTGATCACCCCTTCCAAAGACGTGGACGGCTTCCACCCCTACAACGTGGGGCGCCTCGTCACCAACCTCGACGGCTTCGTCCCCTGCACACCGCTGGGAGTCATGAAGATGTTCGAAGCCTACGGCATCGAACTACGCGGCAAGGACGTCTGTGTCGTGGGGGCCAGCAACATCGTGGGCAAACCGATGGCCGCTCTGCTCCTCAATGCCGAAGCCACCGTTACCGTCACCCACATCTACACCAAAGACTTGGCTGCCCACACTTCCCGGGCCGACATCGTCATCGTCGGCGCCGGAGTCCCCGGGCTCATCAAGGCCGAGATGGTCAAAGAGGGAGCCGTCGTCATCGACATCGGCATCAACCGCCTCGAAGACGGACGCCTGGTCGGAGACGTGGAGTATGACGCCGTCGCACCCAAGTGCAGCGCCATCACCCCGGTCCCCGGAGGCGTGGGCCCCATGACCATCGCCATGCTCCTGGCCAACACTCTCAAAGCCGCCAAGCAACGGATCGGCCGATGAAAAAATTCGCCTACGGCCTCTACCGCTTCTCCAGCAGCTGGACGGGGACGATCATCATCGTTCTGCTGCTGATCTTCTTCGTCGCCCAATCCTTCGTCATCCCGAGCGGCTCGATGAAACGCACCCTGCTCATCGGGGACTTCCTCTTCGCCAAAAAGTTCGCCTACGGCGTGACAATCCCCGAAATCCCCTGGATCGGGCTGAAGGTCCTCCCCGATTTCCGTGGAGACGGGCACCTCATCGACGGCCCCCGACCCAAGCGCGGCGACATCGTCATCTTCTACGTCCCCACCGACCGCAAGACCCACTTCGTCAAACGCTGCGTCGCCGTGGGTGGAGACGAATTGCTCTACTTCGACAAGCATCTGCTGATCCATTTCCACGAAGGCGACGACTACATCCGCAAACACTATCCGAAGAAAAAGATCGTCCAGGCTCTGGGCAAACTCTGGGCCGTCAACCCCTATCGCGAGAAATTTCCCGGCATCCAGTACCGGCCCGAGTATGACGGCAACAGTTTCCAACTCATGCTCTACCGAGCCGACTCCGTCGATATGAAGCCTCTTTTTGCCCCCGATCTTCATGCGCCGGTCTATTCCCTGCGGGGAGTGCCGGTCAACGCCTTTTATAAAAAGGTCGAACCCGACCACTTCTACATGATCGGCGACAACCGGGACAACTCCGACGACAGCCGCTTCTGGGGATCGGTCCCCTATAGCCTCATCATCGGCAAACCCTGGGTGATCTACTTCAGCCTGGAGTACCGAAGCTACGAGCGGGTCATGTACGGCAAAGGCGGCGGACGGGACCATGAGGCGCTGCAAAAAGTCTGCGGCACCCTCCCCCTCGCCTCCAAAGAGTGCGAAGCCCGATGGAACCGCCACCGCTTTTCGGTCCGCTGGGACCGGGTGGGGCGCAATGTAGAGAAATTCCAATACGAAGTCCCCAAGGATGACTAATGAGTGAAGCCCAGATCCTCAAAATCGTCGCCAGTATCCTGGCCCTGATCGTCGCCGTCGTCGGCCATGAGATCATGCACGGTTGGGTCGCCTACCGCTACGGCGACAACACGGCCAAATCGATGGGACGTCTGAGCATCAACCCCATCCGCCACATCGACCCCGTCGGCACCATCCTCGTCCCCGGCGTCCTCTACGCCACGGGAGCACCCTTCCTCTTCGGCTGGGCCAAGCCGGTCCCCATCGACATGCGCACCGTCATCCGCAACGGAGGCTACGGCGCCGCCATCGCGGTCAGCCTGGCGGGCATCACCTACAACCTCATCCTCGCCGTCTTGCTTGCGACGCTGCTTCCCCTGGCTTATCCCCCTCATAGTTTGGTCGGAGCCTTCGTCTACCTCTTCCTGATGCAGAGCGTCATGCTCAACGTCGTCCTGGCGGTCTTCAACCTCTGGCCCATTCCGCCCCTGGACGGCTCCCAGGCCCTACGCTATCTAGCGGCCAAACTGAATTGGCGAGGCTTTGTCGAAGCCTACGACAAGATCTACCCCTACGGGATGTTCATCCTCTTTGCCATCCTCTTCACCCCGATCGCCGATCTCTTTTTCCGGCCGGTGCAGTGGATCCTGAGGCTCATTCTGCCGGGATGAGATCGGCTCCATATCCATTGCATCCAATTCATTCGAAAGGAAGATCATGAAATTCTATATCGCCACCGACCACGCAGGATTCCACTACAAAGAGCAGATCAAAGAGTACGTCCGCTCCAAAGGCCACGAGATCGTCGATCTGGGGCCCGAGACGGCCGATCGGGTCGATTACCCCGACTACGGACGCAAATGCGCCGAAGCGGTACGTGACGACGAGGGAAGTTTCGGCATCGTCGTCTGCGGCACCGGCATCGGTATCTCCATGGCCGCCAACAAGGTCCCCGGCATCCGCGCCGCCCTCTGCCACGATGCTTACACCGCCTCCATGGCCCGGGCGCACAACAATGCCCAAATCCTCGCTTTCGGCGAGCGGGTCGTGGGCATGGGCGTGGTCCAGAGCATGATCGACGCTTTCATCCACACTCCCTTCGAGGGAGGGCGCCACGAGCGCCGTGTCGAAAAGCTCAATGCGATCGACGAAGAGTATTGCACATCGCATCCCGCCGATGCCCGATAGCGGCGATCCGGGAAGATCGGAGAATCCGACGTGACGCGTGAAGAGAGAATCGAACTGAAAGAGATGATCCAAGAGGAGATCGCCAAGCTCGAAAGAGAGATCGCCGAGCTCTCGACGCGGCTCAAGCCCGTCGATCCCGACTGCCTTCCCGAAAACGTCTCTCACGAAGAGCGCGCCAGAGAGCAGACGCTGATCTTTCACCGCTACGATGAAGCCCGCAAGCGGCTCCACCGTCTCACGGCGGCCCTGCCTCGCATCGAGCGGAGCGATTACGGCATCTGTGAAGAGTGCGAAGAGGAGATCCCTCTCGAGCGTCTCAAAATCGCTCCCGAATCACGCTACTGTATCGCCTGCTTGCAAGAGATGCAAACATAACGCCCCTCTCGAGAGTTTCGAAAGAAAAAACTCTTCCTCTCTATCACGCCGTATCGAGCGGGGATCGTACAGGATTTTTCGAATCCCCTACGAAGAGTCCTTCAAAAATCCGCCTTGATGATGAACGAAATCACTGCATCGGTGAGGAAGCTAGTTAGCTGGTGCGGTCATAAAAGATCGGCAGACGGGGAAATCTGCCGCAGAAACCCAGTTTAGGAGATCCCCCTCTCCCGTCGAACCTCTTCGACCGCTTGCACCATATGCTCCAGGCTCGCCTCCACTTCGGGCCATCCCCGGGTCTTGAGACCGCAGTCGGGGTTGATCCAGA
>CAYUXG010000005.1:0-20099 GCA_964448735.1 uncultured Nitratifractor sp.
GGAGCATCGCCAGGATGATATAGAACTCTTCCCAGTGATGGGCCAGCGCCGCCAGAATGCCGGCGATTTCGATCATCCATGGGATCGGCCCCCAGAATCGGCGAAAGAGCCGGTGAATCCAACTCTCCTCTTTCTCTTTAATCTCGTTGTAGCCGTACTTTTTGAGCCGCTCGGCCGCCTCTTCGCTGCTGAGTCCACCGACCCCCTCCTTCACGGGAAGAGATTCCTCGGCAGAGCTGTCCGCATCCTCGGGACTCCCCGATGCCTGAGCAGAAGCCGCCTCCTCGGGGGCGGGAGCCTGCGTTTTGGGGGCGTTTGGCTTCTGATCTACCGGCGCTTCTTTTTCGGCTGCGCTCTCCTGCTGCGTTTCGGGTGTCGTCTCCTGTTGTTCAGCTTCTTTCGGTTTTCGATGTCGTCGATGTGCCATGATCGCTCCTTTCTTCTCATTTTTATAAAATCATAAAGAGTTTTCTTCCCTCATCGATGCAATCCAGGTCGCATTATGAAAACTCAGAGGGGATATTTCGCTCCCTCTTCCACGATGATCGCCTTCTTGTCGAGCTCTTTTTTCATCACTTTGCCCAAAGCCTTCTGTTTGTCCAACTCTCCGTGGACCAGGAAGACGCGGCCGAGTTTTTTGAACCCCTTCATCCAAGCGATCAGCTCCGACTGATCGGCATGGGCGGAAAAGCCGTTGATCGTCTTGATCTTGGCGCGGACCCGAATCTTTTCATGATAGATCTTGATCCATTTGGCCCCTTCGACGATCTCGCGCCCGATGGTCCCTTCGGCCTGGTAGCCGACGAAGATCACCGTGTTTTTGCGGTTCCAGATCTGATGTTTGAAATGATGCAGAATTCGCCCACCCGTGCACATGCCGCTGCCGGCGATGATGATCGCCCCCGACTCCACCTCGTTGATGCGCTTGGAGTCTTCCACCTCCACGGTGAAGGTCAGACGGGGGAATTCGAAGACATCGCCGTCTTCACGATAAAACTTTTGGCAGGGTTTGCTCAAACGGTCGGCGTAACGGTTGAAGACCGTCGTCGCACGGATCCCCATGGGCGTGTCGAGAAAGACCCGGCAGTAAGGAAGCTCTTTGTCTTTATACATCTGCTTGAGGATGCAGAGCAGATCCTGGGTCCGCTCGATAGCGAAGGAGGGGATGATGACGTTGCCCTGCCCGATCAGCGTGCTGCGTACCGCCTCCTTGAACTCTTCGATACTCTCTTTCAGCGGACGATGATTGCGGTCGCCGTAGGTCGATTCGATCACCAGGTCGTCGGCGACGTTGCCCTTCTCGGTCCGGGGCATGACGATCGCCTTTTTGTTCCCCAGATCGCCGCTAAAGACCAGACGCCGCTCCACGCCGCCCTCTTTGTACCAGAGCTCGATGAAGGCCGATCCCAGGATATGCCCCGCATCGTGGTAGCGGACTTTGACCCCTTTGGCAATCGTCATCGTTTTGCCGTATTCGGCATACTGCGTCGGCAGGAGCCAGACGTTGTGCACATCCTCCGTCGTATAAAGCGGCGGGCGGACCTTCTTTTCGCTTCCCCGGCGCAGAGCTTTGCGGTATTGGGTGCGGTACTCCTCCTCCATCAGTTTCGCCGAATCGAGCAGCACGATGTTGGCCAGATCGAAGGTAGCGTCGGTGGCGATGATCGTCCCCCGAAAGCCCTCTTTAACTAGCTTGGGGATGCGCCCTACGTGATCCAGGTGGGCATGGGTCACCAGCAGCACGTCCACCGATTTTGGGTCGAAACCGAAGGGTTGGAAATTTTTCTCCTCCACCCTGCCCTGGAACATTCCACAGTCAATGAGAATGTTTTTGCCGTTTTCCAGCCGCAGCAGGTGACAGGAGCCCGTCACCACCTCGTCCGCTCCGTGAGATTCGAGTATCGCCATGCTCTTTCCTTTCTGTTCGAAGATAGACTATTGTACTGATCTTTTGGTAAATGTCGGTAAATCACTTGGGGACTTTGTCGTACAGACGGATGTAAATTTAGCGTTTTAAAGAAGTGCGGGCATAGAGTTCACACGCCCTTCGAACTTTCTGTGCTTCAAGCTCCATCTTCCTCATCTGCGCCTGCGTGGCCCGCCAGCGCCAATTGCCTTGCGTGCTTCCCGGCCTGTTCATGCGTGCCTCGCTCCCCAGCCCCAGCAGGTCCTGAAGGGGCAGGATCGCCGTCTGCGCCACGGAGATCAACAGCGTGCGGAGCATGATCCGATGAAAGCCGGCTTCGTCGCAATCTAGATACTCCAACAAGAAGCTACGGTCTTCAAGAGCATCGAACCATCCCATCAGCGTGTCGTTGTCATGGGTGCCGGTGTAGAGGACGCAGCGGGGGATATGATTATGGGGCAGGTAGGGATTGGAGGGATTGCCGTCGAAAGCGAATTGGAGGATCTTCATCCCCGGCAAGTCGAATGCATCGCGAAGTGCCTCCACCTCCGGCGTGATGACGCCCAGATCTTCGGCGATGAAAGGCAGATCCCCGAGCTCCTCCTTCAGACGCGAAAAGAGTTTCGCCCCCGGCCCCGGGCGCCAGCGCCCGTGCTCCGCCGTTTCGTCCGATGCGGGAATGGCCCAGTAGGCTTCGAATCCCCGAAAATGATCGATCCGGATCCGATCGTAGAGGCGCAGAGAATGACGCACCCGGGCGATCCACCAGGCGTAGCCCTCCTCCTCGTGACGATCCCAGGCATAGAGAGGATTGCCCCAGCGTTGACCCGTGGGGCTGAAGTAGTCGGGCGGAACCCCCGCGACGAAGGTGGGGCGTAGATCCTCGTCCAATTCAAAGAGCTCCGGCCGTGCCCAGACTTCGCTGCTGTCGTAGGCGACGTAGATCGGCAAATCGCCGATGATCTCCACGCCCCGATCTGCAGCATAACCTTTGAGCTCTTGCCACTGAGTGAAAAAGAGATACTGCAAAAAGCGGTGAAACTCCACCTCCCGGGCGTAACGGCTGCGAGCTGCGGCCAATGCATCGGGCTCCCGTCGTCTGAGCGGCTCTTCCCATTCGCTCCAGGCTCTGCCTCCCGAGGCTTCATGCAAAGCCATGAAGAGAGCATAATCCTCCAGCCACCATGCCTCCCGGCGGCAGAACGTCTCTATCGCTTCACGGGTTGCGCAGTCGCCACTTTCCATGAAACGCTCGTGAGCTTTGCGTAGCAGCGGCATTTTGATGGAACGGACCCGGTCGTAATCGACGTTTCCCTCCTCTTCGGGAGCGCAGGAGGCCAGCTCTTCATTCGTCAGCCAGCCCAGCCGCAGCAAAGATTCAAGATCGATCAAAAGGGGGTTTCCCGCGAAAGCGGAATAACTTTGATAAGGAGAATCGCCGAAGCCGGTGGGCCCCAACGGCAGAATCTGCCAGATCGACTGACCCGCCGTTTGCAGACGGTCGACCCAGCGATAGGCTTCGCTCCCGAAGGTTCCGATCCCCTCTATGGAGGGTAGAGAGGTTACGTGCAGCAGAATCCCGCCGCTACGTTGATGATTCATTCCGAGAATCAGCCTTTCAACATACCAAGAGGAGTCATGGGCTTTTTGCTGTTGTCCGTGATCACCTCTTTGGTACTTCTACGATTCCCACGCTCTTTCTTCGCTTTGGCAACCTTCTTCTTTTTCTTCACGCTGGCGGGTTTACCGGGAACGCTGCTCAGGAGCCGGAGCGGATCGTTGCCCAGATAAGCACCTTCCACATTCCGTGCAACTCTCGGTGCATTGCGGGAGATAGGTCGGTCGATGCTACGAGGCGGTGTTCCTCGTACAATGACCGGTGTGCCGACCGAGGCCCAGGAGTACATCTTTTGCGCAAAGCCGTTTTCCATCCGGATGCAGCCGTGCGATGCGGGATAGTTGGGCACATAGCCCAGATGCATGGCAATTCCGTAGTCCGTCAGTCGCAGCATGTAGTTCATCACCGCACCGCCGTGAGGCTCGGGATATTTACTCGAGACATGGTAGCGCTCCTTCTCCAGCACGCGGTAATGACCCGGAGGCGTCCTGCGTCCCGGCCGTCCCGTCGAGACCCATCCGCTAAAGAGCAAACGCCCGTCCTCGTAGGCATAGGCCTGCTGTTTGCTCAGATCCACGACGATCTGCTTTCTCGCTTCCGCACTCTCCACTCCCAGGAAAAAGGCGAACACCGTCATCACTATCCACTTCTTCATCGAAACCTCTCTTCTAAGTATATTTCCAAATATTATATCTGAGAGTCTTATGAACTCCTAGATATAGCATGCTTTTGAAATCATACAATTTTAATATTAAATTCACAGTATTCATTTTAATATTATTTAATTTTAACATCCTGAAGCTTCCGGAACCTAAAGCATACTATAATACATCATAGAGTGTTCCTGAGAAGGAAAAGCTAAAAAAGGAAGCAAAATGATGAGCAATAAAGAGATCGCCGCCTTTTTCAAAGAGTTGGCCGATCTACTGGAGATCAAGGGAGACAACCCTTTCCGTATCCGCGCCTATCGCAACGCGGCGCGCACGATCGAAACCAGCGGATACGATTTCGTCAAGCTGGTCCGGGAGGGCTACGACCTCTCCCGGCTCCCCGACATCGGTGAACGGATCGCCAAGAAAATCGCCGAAATCGTCACGACGGGACATTTGCAAAAGCTCGACGATCTTCGCAAGGAGTTTCCCCCCGGGATCCTGGATCTGCTCAAGATCGAGGGGATCGGTCCCAAACGGGCGAAGATCCTCTACGAAAAGCTCGGCATCGGCTCCCTCGACGACCTGAAAAAGGCGGCAAAAGAGCATCGGATCCGGGAATTGGCCGGTTTCGACGAAAAACTGGAGGAGAAGATCCTCAAAGGGGTGGTCCTTTACAAAAAGGAAGGCAAGCGCTTCCTCTTCGCCGAGGCGGAACCCTATGCACGTAAGCTGGAGGAGTATCTACGCGAAGAACCCTCCATCGGCCAAATCACCGTCGCGGGAAGTTTCCGGAGGCGCAAAGAGACGGTGGGGGATCTGGATGTGGTCATCACCTCCGCCGATCCCCTCCGGGCCATGGATCATTTCAGCAGCTACGATGCGGTCAAGGAGATCGTCTCCAAAGGCGACACCCGCTCCACGGTCATCCTGGAAAACAACCTCCAGGTCGATCTGCGCTGCGTCAGCGAGCAGAGCTACGGTGCCGCCCTGCACTACTTCACCGGTTCCAAACCCCACAACATCGCCGTGCGGAAAATGGCCATGGCCAAAGGATGGAAGGTCAACGAATACGGTGTCTTCGACGAGGGGATGCAGCGTCTCGCCGGCCGGACGGAGGAGGAGATCTACCGCCTCTTCGGGATGGCGTACATCGAACCCGAACTCCGGGAAGACCGGGGAGAGCTCCAAGCCGCGGCGGAAGGAAAACTCCCCAAACTACTCCGACTCGAAGATCTGCGGGGGGATCTGCATCTGTACAGCACCTACGGCAGCGGCAAAGAATCTCCTGAAGCGCTTGTGCGGCAAGCACAGAGCCTGGGATACGACTACCTGGCGATCACCGACCGGGCCGATCACCTCACCAGCGCCCACGGAAGGGAGAAAGCCCCCCTCGACGCCTATCTCAAAGAGCTCGAAAGGCTTCAGAAAGCCTCCTCCGATTTCCTGCTTCTCAAAGGGATCGAAGTGGCGATCCTCGAAGACGGATCGCTGGAGTTGACAGAAGAGCAACTCGCCCCCTTCGACCTGGTCGTCGCAAGCCTCGAAGAGCCTTTCGACCTTTCTCAAAAAGATCAGACAAAAAGGGTGCTCAAAGCTCTCTCCTCCCCTTCCGTCACGATCCTGGCCCATCCCATGGGGCGCATCATCGGAGGACGCAATCGGATCTCCCTCGATCTGCAGAGGGTTTTCGAGACGGCTGCAACGACAGGGGTCTGGCTGGAGATCGACGCCCGGCCCGATCGGCTGGATCTGGACGACGTGCATGCCCGCATGGCCAAAGAGGCCGGGGCAACCCTCGTCGTCTCCTCTCTCGCCGAATCCGCCGAAGCAATGAAGCAGATTCGCTACGGCATCAACCAGGCGCGAAGAGGCTGGCTCGAAAAAGCGAACGTCGCCAACACTCTTACCCGCTCCGCAATGAAAAAACTTTTGTCAAAAAATCGGAGAAAAAGAGAAAAATAATTTGCAGGGGAGAATCGCAAAAGGCCGCAATCAGCCGTGCTGAGCAACCCACTGGCGGATCTGATCGGCGCTCAGTGCACCGCTGACGCGGTCGACCTCCCGCCCATTCTTGAAGAGGATCATCGTCGGGATGGATCGAATCCCGTACTGGGCGCTCAGCTGGGGATTCTCTTCGGTATTGACCTTCAAAAACTGCGCCTTCAAGGGCATGGCGGCTGCCGCCTGGGCGAAGTTGGGAGCCATCATGCGGCAGGGGCCGCACCAGGGAGCCCAGAAGTCTACGACAATCGGAAGGTCGCTCTTTTGAAGAAAGTGCGCAAAGGTCTCCGCATTGACCTCGACCGGTTTATTCTCCAGCAGAGATGCTTTGCAGTGACCGCAGACGGCCTTGTTGTAGTGATCCTTTTTGGGAAGACGGTTCACCTTCAGGCAGTGAGGGCAGACAACATTGATCGTTTCCATTTTTCTCCCTTTCCATCGTTTTTTAAAGCATTATAGCCCGGCCACTGATAGAAATATGGAACCTAGGTAGCATCAGCTTTGCCCAGTTTTCCGGCGAAGGTCGGCGAGGAAATGCGATACACGAATCGTGTCGGCACAGGGATGGGAGCGTCCTTCATGATCCCTCACGAGAATCAAAGGTGTGACCCCGGCATCCTTCATCGTTTCCACAAGTAGACACTCTTCATCTTCCAGATTATTTTCATCAAGGAGAGCATAGCGGTATTTTCCGCTGTCCAGCTCCTCCACCAACTCATGCTCACTATCGACGGCTTTAACTTTCATATTCATCTTCTGGAGCATTCGGCTGTAGATCTTGGCAAGCATCGGAGACTGAATGTAGAGGATTATTTGATTCTCGCTACGATCCTGTATCTCCTCGCGGTCAACTTTTTCCACCTTCCCTTTCTTGGTTCCTGAATGATACAGTTCAATCATTGCACGAAGATCATGCAGATCGATCGGTTTGGCAATGTAGTTATCCATACCTGCTTCGATGTACTTCTCCCGATCCCCTGCCAAGGCATTGGCCGTCAGCGCGATGATGGGAACATGTTTCAGATGGTTGACCTCCTCGTAGTGCAGAATCTCCTGGGTGGCTTCAAGTCCGTTCATTACCGGCATCTGAATATCCATGAAAATCATATCGTAGTCGTTCTGTTTCCGCAGTTCGAAAGCTTCCTGCCCGTTGGAAGCCAAAGTGACTTCAGCACCAAACTGCTCCAGGGTCGTACGAATCAGTTTCTGGTTGATGGGATTGTCTTCCGCCACCAGTACGTGGAGATCTTCGAACCTCTCCTCTTTGGGCTTTTGGGTACTCTTCCGGCTTACATTTTCATGAATGCTTTCGAGTGCACGCAGAGTTTTGGAGAAATTAACCGGTTTATAGATAATTTTGCTAACCCGGCTGAGCACGGCTTCGGCCCCTTTCTTCATCTCTCCGGTCGTGATGAGGATGATTCGAGTTTCAAGATCGAGGAACTTTTCCAGTTCCCCTGCTCTCCGGCAATAGTGATGATCGACAAAAAGAATATCTGGAAGCATGCCCTCCTTCTGGTCGAAGACGTCACTATAATCCAAAATGTCAAACTCGCCACCACAGTACTCGACATACTTCTGCAGATATCTGTCTGACTGGCGGACCATTTCCCGTTTAGGAAGTACGATCGCTGCACTTAGATCACTCAAATCGGGAATTTCTTTCTCCTGATCCTCTCCCTTCGGTAAGGTAAGCGTGAAAAAGAATGTGGAGCCTTTGCCCACTTCACTCTCGATATCGAGGGTACCTCCCATCCGTTCGACCAGTTTGCTGGAGATTGCCAAGCCCAGGCCCGTTCCACCGTATTTCCGGCTGGTTCCCGCATCCGCCTGGGAGAAGGCTTCAAAGATTTTCTCTTTCTGCTCCGGGCTGATTCCGATTCCCGTATCTCGTACGGCAAAGTAGACCGTCGCCTCTTTTTCATTCTCCTGCCGCTTTTCGATGATGACGTCTACCTCTCCGTTGCTCCCGGTGAACTTGATCGCATTACTGACTAGGTTGACGATGACTTGGGAGATTTTGGTCGGATCCCCTACCAAAGTTTTGGGGAGAGAGGGATCGACAAAAACACCAAATTCGATATTTTTCTGAGCGGCTTTGGCTCCGTAGGATTCTACTGCATCTTCAAACTTCTCGATCGCATTGAAAGAGATCTCTTCCAGTTCTACCTTATCTGCGTTGATCTTGGAGAGATCGAGAATGTCATTGACGATGGAGAGTAGATTTTCGGAACTGCTTTCGATCACGGAAATAAACTCATTTTGATCCGGTGTCAACTGCGTATTTTTCAACAGTTGGGTAAAACCTACGATTCCGTTGAGCGGAGTACGGATCTCATGGGACATGTTGGCCAGGAAAAGGTCTTTGGCCTGGTTTGCCTCTTTGATCGACTCGGCGAGAAAGCTGTAAATCGCAGGAAGATCTCTGCGCTCCACGATCGCCTGCAGTTCTCTTTTTCTTTGAGGAGAGAGTTCGAATTCGATGTCTTTGAGCGTCTCATCCAAGAGTTGGGACTCTTTGCTGATGTTGTAGAAAATGACGATGAGAATCACCAACAAAATCAGGAAGAAAAGAACCGCTACGCTGTACTGAATGATTCGACTCTTGTCGGATGCGATACGAGTTTGTATGGTTTCGGTCGCTTTTTTATGGAGGACTCCTCCGATCTGCAGAAGTCGACCAAGGTGCTTATCATAAGCCATAACCCATTCCCGTCCACCGATCGGATAATGGCTGCTATTGATGCCGTAGAGTACTTTCTGACGGAAGGGGTCGATCTTCTCGGAAAAATGGGCGGGATCGAGCATGCGGGCAAATTTTCTCCGCAGTCCGCTATTTTTAACAACTTTCAAATCCGGAAGAGCATCCCGGGAGATGATTCCATCCCAAATCTTCAAATCCTCAATGCTCATGGCTTTGGAAACGAAAATCAGGTAAGCAATGTAACTGCGCTCAAGATCTTCGTCCGCATAGAGTTTCGCCAGACGGCTTCCATACTCAAAGCCGCTCTCTAGGTCTTTCTCTCCGATTTTTCGGGCAAGATTCCCATAAATCTTCACAACCGGTTCAAAAACCTCTTTTTGGTACCCATTGACCAAGAGATCTCGATATTCCTGACTCATCGCATCGATACGGCTGCGAATTGAACGGAGTTCCGCCATGGCTTCTTTGAGCATCAGACGATTTTTCGCACTTCCCGGGAAACGGTCCAATCCCTTCATCGTCGAGCGAATAAGCCGGTCGGTCTCCGTCCGTACTTTCTTGATCGCTTCAAGCTTTTTCTTCTGTCCCGCTGCGAGATAACGGACGCTTTGCATTCTCTCCTCCGCGATATTCCGTATTAGAGAAGCGGTTTGCGTCACGACACTCAACTGCTTGATCTGCGCCTGATCCTTCCGATAGTTTTCATAAGATTTGTATCCATACCAGAGCAATCCGCCAATGATCACCAACGTTGCTAAAATTAGAAAGTAAAAGAGGATTTTTTGATAGGTTTTTTTCATGTTCCAGTCCCTTCTTCTACTGGTTTTTCCGGTAATAGGCGACAAAATGGCGGGTGATGTTCTCCATCTCTTCCGTCGACAAGACCATCAGGTTGGAGGCAAAAAGCTTTTTCTGCCGATCGAAGAAGCTTTTTACCACTTGCCAGAAACTTTTCAATGCCGTTTTTTCTTTGAGCATGGAAGCAGGATAGTTGTAGGCTTCCAAAATCGCAATCCTCGACTGAAGATCGCTCAATGCTTCATGCATTTGTTTACGGTTGACCTCCGTTCCGAGTCCGATCCCCAGAGCGATGTAATATTTGGCACTTCGTTCCATCAGATACTCGATACTCTTGCTTTCAATCAGCATCTTTTCACTTTTGGAAAAAGCGTAGCTGTGCGCCTTGGCAATGGAATTGGCTCCTTCGAGGAGCGTTTCGCTGTAATCTAGCATCAAAGCCGCTCCCTCTTTGTCGGGTTTTTTCCGAATCAGATCGGCGATTTGGTCTTTGCTGTAGATGAGAAACTCGAGGATGTTTTTCGTATCTTCGTCTTTGGTACTCATGGAGATTGTCCGAATACTTGCCACCAGCTCCTCCAGATCTTTCTCGATCTGCCGATTCACTTCCGTTTTTAGAGGATTGGCATAGAGATAGAGATAGTTCCGTGTGATACGCTGGCTGAGATAGCGGATGTTTTCCGTCGCCTCCAAAACATTGACTTCGGCACGTGTCGCCGCCGCCAGCCATTGAAAACTCCCTGCCAACAGCAGGGAGATGAGCAAGAGTTTTTTCATCGCACTCTTCCTTTATTATTTATTGTAGAGTTGGATGTAGAGTTTGGTAATAGTGTCCATTTTTTTCGTTATATCGTCTGTGGTGGTAAAGACGATGAAGGGCAGACCGCCTTTTTCGATATTGAGATAGAACTTGTAAACGATTTTCCAGAGCCGGTCGACTTGCGCAAGCTTTTGGTTAATCGTCGCAGTATTGTCCCTGTTTTCCATCAAAAGTTTATGATTTTGAGAAAACTCCTTGACTGCCGCTCTCATTTGATCGACGGTATTCTTATCCTTGATCCCTGCCTGGTAAGCGATGTAATATTTGGCGATCCTCTGAGCAAGCATCCGTTGTTTTCCCGATGTGGCTACGATTTTGGACTCTTTGACATTGGCAATCTTCTTTAGGGAATCGACCACGTACTGACTCCCCTCCAACATCGACTCGCTCAGGTCCAGAACCAGCTGGGCATTATCCAGAGTGAATTTCGTCTTGACGATCCCCTCCAGTTCCCCCAGACTCAGATCTACGAAAGCCAGCAGGTTTTTGATCTCGGGATCGTTGATCGACTCTTCCAGTTTCGCTTGTCCCGCCTTGAACTCTTTAAGAGATTCCTGGAGCTGTTTACTCGCTTTGTCGACGGCAATCTTCTTCCCGATATAGAGATAATCTTTGGCAATCCGCTGGGAGAGCATCCGCTGCTTGCCGGCAATGTCGATCAGCTTGATCGCATCCTTTTTGACCAGGGCATTGACCCTGTGCTCTTGTGTAACGGCGCTTGGTGTTCCTTTTGCTGCCACGGCCGGACTGTTCAGCAACGCGATCATTCCAAGGGTCAGCACTGCATTGTGCAGATGTACTTTCATCTTTTTTTTCTCCTTTTGTCGTTCTACTTGATTTTTTGGGAAGCGTAAAGGCCGGTAACCGTATTCATATCCTTGAGAATCTCATTGGATTTCTTATAAATCAGCGAAGGGATGAACCGGGACTGGGATCGGTTCATCACCTGGAAAAACATGAAATTCTGCTTTACCCGAGCCAAGAGTTTCTTGATCTCATCCGTGTTCAGATCCGACTTGATCAGTTTCTCCAGCGAATCAGCGAAAAGCTTCATCGCGGCATCCATCTTCTCCTTGAACTTCGGATCATCAATCCCCCATACGCGCAACATATAAAGAGCCGCCATCCGCTGGGAGAGCATCCGCTGCCGTCCGGCGATATTGATGATCTCTCCCGACTTCTTTCCGGTTTGTTTGGCGAAGAGGCCCGTGGTGGTATTGGCGGCTTTAAGCAGCGTATCCAGTTTTTCCTGCAACACTTTGGCCTTCTCTTTGCTGGGTGGCTCCAAAAGCATCTTTTTGATCGGTTCCCAAAGCCTCCTCTGCTCTTCCAGGCTCTTTTTGGTCTCCGGATCCGTAGCAAAAGCCGTCAAGCCCAGGAGGTGATCTTCGAACATCGCCGTCACCTTCTTCAAATCCTCCTTGGGGTTTCCAAACGTATCCCCAATCCCGATCATCGCATAATCCTTGAGCATCCGCTGAGTTAGCATCCGCTGTCTTCCCGCCTCGTTGACCGCTTGGGCAAGGTTTTTGATCTCGATCGCCCAGACACTCGAAGTCAACAGAAGGAGCACACTCACAATTCCTATCCATTTTTTCACACTGCTGTTTTTCATCTCAACAACCTCCATCTTTATTATATTATAAAATTGCAGAGATTGAGATTTTTTTATTGTTTACAAGTCAATCAATCGTAATAATTACTCTAGGACTCTTCTATCAGCCATTCTATGGATTTTCCGAAGAAGATGCTTTTCTCCTCTCTCTTTGGAATGTCCGATTCCGTTCACTATTGATTTTTTGACGCCGTTTCTCAGCTCAACGGACAAAAATAAAGAGAAATTTTCAGGATACTTTCAATCCGGAAATGCGAGATCATCGAGAATCGATCCCTTTTCATAGGTTCTTCCATTTGAAGCTAAGTATTCCACCCTCCTCATGGTGTATAATTTTCTCTAAACATTTCTTTTAATAAAGGCAGCACCATGTTTTCCAAACGGATCAATGCGCTCTCCCCCTCCATGACCATCGCCATCTCCAGCCTTGCCCGGGACCTCAAAGCCCAAGGAAAGGATATCCTCAGCTTTTCCGCAGGTGAACCCGATTTCGACACCCCCCGCCGCATCAAAGACGCAGCGATCGACGCGATCAACGAGGGCTTCACCCGTTACACCGCCGTCGCCGGTATCCCCGAGCTCCTCGACGCGATTTCCGAGAAACTTCGCCGGGACAACGGCCTGGAGTACGACCGCGAAATGATCATCGCCAGCAACGGAGCCAAGCAGTCGCTCTTCAACCTGACTCAGGCACTGATCGACGAAGGGGACGAGGTGATCATCCCCGCCCCCTACTGGGTCACCTATCCGGAGCTGGTCAAATATGCCGGAGGGAAACCCGTCATCATCGAAGCGAGCGAGAACAACGGCTTCAAAATCACCCCTGAACAGTTGGCGGAGGCCATCACCCCCCGGACCAAATTGCTGATCCTCACCACTCCCTCCAACCCCACCGGTGCCGTCTACAGCCGGAAAGAGTTACAGGCCCTGGCCAAAGTGCTCGAAGGGACGGAGGTTCTGGTCGCCAGCGACGAAATGTACGAAAAGCTGGTCTTCGACGGAACGGAGTTTACCGCTACGGCAAGCATCAGCGAAGAGATGTACCGCCGAACGATCACGATCAACGGTCTAAGCAAAGCCGTCGCCATGACCGGCTGGCGTTTCGGCTATCTCGCTTCCCCCGACAAGGAGCTGGTCAAGAAGATGATCTCTTTGCAGTCGCAAAGCACCTCCAACATCAACTCCATCACTCAAAAAGCCGCCATCCCTGCCCTTTTGGGCGAGGTGGACGAAGAGATCGAAACCATGCGCCGTGCCTTCGAAGGCCGCGCTCATGAAGCAACCGAACTCTTCAACGCCGTCGATGGCCTCAGCGTCACCCGTCCTCAGGGAGCCTTCTATCTCTTCGTCAATATCAAAGAGGTCAGCAATGACTCCATGAAATTCTGCGAAGAGCTTCTCAGCCGCTACGGCGTCGCCGTGGTCCCCGGGATCGGTTTCGGTGCCGAGGGATACTTTCGCTTCTCCTTCGCCACCGACATCGTCACCATCCGCGAAGGGATCCGCCGCATCGAGAAGTTCGTCCAGGAGCTCAAATAACGTTCGAACGAAGATTGGAAAGGGGACGGGGATGGATTTTTCAAAGAAAGTGCAGCTTTCCGAAACCCTCTTCGCCCAGGAAGTGGACGGAGAAATGGTGCTGCTGGATATGAAGAGTGAAAACTATTTCGGCCTCGATGCCGTCGCCAGCGAGATCTGGAAACTGCTCCAGGAGGGGAAATCCCTCGAAGAGATCCTCCTCGAACTAATGGAGATCTACGACGTGGACGAAACGACCCTACGACAGGATTTGAGCAATTTCATCGAACAACTTCAGGAACAGGGATTGGCGACACTACGTTAAACCCGGTCAAAGCCTTACGCACTTTTCAATTGCCGGTACCCTGTTTTCAGGAAGAAGAGAAATAATTTCTCATTTCTACTTTCTATTTTCTCATTCAAAAGTTCCCAGTTTCAGCACTGAGATCCTCTCTTTTCCAGCGCGTCGGATCCAGAAAAGTGTCGTCATGGAGATGCTTGAACGAGGCTTCGATCCGTTTGAAAAGCTCGGACTCCTGCGCTTCCATGGAGGCGAGCCACTTCTTGGTGGCTTCTCTGGCGTAGGGAGCTTTGACGTCGATGCGCATGGCGGGGCAGGCTTCGTCTCCGATCGTGGCGAAGCCGTTTTCTTCGGCGAAGGAGCGCAGCATCGTCTCACGCATGCGGATCAGGGGGCGGATGACGTGAAATCCCCGCTCGGCCTTGTAGATCGGCGCCATCGAACGCAAGGAGCCGTTGTAGAACATGTTCATAAAAAAGCTCTCCACCGCATCGTCGAAGTGATGCCCCAGGGCGATCTTGCCGTATCCCTGCTCGGCGGCGTAGCTGTAGAGCGCACCGCGGCGCATCCGGGAGAAGTAGCTGCAAAAGGAGCTTCCTTCCCGGATCGTCTCTTGAGAGATTTCGAAGATCCGCGTCCGATAGACCACGTGGGGGATGCCGTACTCCAGGCAGTGCCGGTGCAGCGCGTCGTAATCCTCTCCGGGCATGCCGTAGCTGACGGTGCAGGCGAGAAATTCGAAATCAAACGGGGCATGGCGCTGCATATTGCGCAGCAGATGCACCAGCGTCAAGGAGTCTTTGCCTCCGCTGAGCCCCACCAGGATACGGTCCCCCTCCCCGATGAGCCGATACTCGGCGTTGGTGCGGCCGAAGATCCGCAAAAGGCGTTTGCTAAACGATGCCCGACGCTCAAAAGCGGAGCGGGAATCGGCGGATTTTTCCTCAGGCATGGAGGGATCGGGAGTCAAATTCACGAACGACGGATCTCCGAAGCGATGCGCTCGGGCTCACGGTTCAAATGCTCGAGCATCGCCAGGATGAAACTGCTGCTGCGCCGGGAGGAGTGTTTGAGAAACTCGTCGAAATCGAATGCCGCATCCATATCCGCCGCGTCGCTGATGGCCCGCAGGACGAAGAAAGGGACCTCCAGCGCGTCGCAGACGACGGCCACCGCCGCCCCCTCCATCTCGATGGCGTCGGCATCGAAGGTCTCGGCGATCCACGCTTTGCGCTCGGGATCGGCGATGAATTGATCGCCCGTCGCGACGATCCCCCCTTTGAGCTCGATCCCCTTCTCTTCGGCCACCTCTTTCGCCAAGTGCAGCAGCGTCCGGGAGGGCTCGACGTAAACTTTGCCTTCGGGGACGTAGCCGTGGGGATGGCCGAATGCCGTGATATCCAGATCGTGCTGGCAGAGCTTGGTCGCGGCGATGAGATCGCCGATCTTGAGCTCGGGGTTGATCGCTCCGGCCACGCCGGTAAAGAGCAGTACGTCGCAGCCGAAATGCTCGATCATCGTCGCCGCGGTCAAAGCGGCGTTGACCTTGCCGATCTTGGAGTAGGCCAGGACGATCTCCAGATCTTTGTAGCGGGCTTCGTGGTAGAGGTTGCCTCCATACTTCACGTCGCTGTGCTTGCGGAAATAGTGCAGCAGAGGTTCATGCTCACGCAGTTCCAGAAAGGGATCGACCTCTTCGAGCATCGCTCCCATCACCGCAATCTTCACGCCAACTCCTCCACGCCCCGTACGGCCGCTTCGAGGCTGGCCATGTCGGAGACGTTGAAATGGGGTTTCTTCGTCGCGCGGCGGTTGAGCCCTTTGAGCACGGCGCCGTGGCCAAACTCGATGTAGCAATCCACCTCGTCGTCATGCTTGGCGATGGATTGTTTGTAGAGTACGGGCATCACCAGCTGGCGCGGCAGCAGCTCCAGCGCCGTCGCTTTGTCGGCATACTTCTCGGCCGTGACGTTGGAGATCACCGGCGCGGTGAACTCGTCGCGAAGGGTTCGCTCCAGCGCCTCTCCCAGAGGCTCCACCGCACTCTCGAGCAGAGGGCAGTGGCTGGCGACGGACATATTCAGCAGCATCGCCCGCCGCGCGCCCGCCTCCTTGAGCAGAGGTTCGAGCTCCTGAAGATCCTTTTTGATCCCGGCGATGACGATCTGCCCCTCGGCATTGTAATTGACGGGCCAGACCTGCCGCCCCTGCTCCCGCTCGTTCGCGCAGAGCTCCTCCACCGTAGCGTCGTCGAGCCCCAGAGAGACCAGCATGCCCACCTCTTTGTCGGCACAGGCGTCGGCCATGAGCCGGCCCCGCAGATTCACCAGCTCCACCGCATCCACCGCATCGAGGGCCCCCACGCTCGTCAGCGCCGAAAACTCCCCGAGCGAATGCCCCAGAGCAAAGACCGGCTTGATGGGAAGCTCGTTTTCAAAGAGCTTGTGGGCAATACTGCTGACGAGCAAAATCGCCGGCTGGGTAAACTCCGTCTGCTCCAACCGGTCGTTTTCGCTAAAGAGCAGCTCGGCGAAATCGATCCCCGTGCGTTTGGAAGCTTCGTCGAAGAGTTTCCGCGCCTCTTCGCTGTGGTCGTAAAAATCTTTTCCCATTCCCACGGCCTGGGACCCCTGCCCCGGGAAGAGAAATGCACATTTGACTGCCATGATCATCCTTTTCGTCACATTACTTGATCATGCAGATTTTAACGTATCTGTCGTTAGAGACGCGCCCACATCTCCTCATCACTCCAGCAACTTCGCCAGATCCGCCACCGAATCGATCACTTCGTCGGGGAACACCGCCCGCTCCAGATCCTCCGGGCGGAACTTGCCCGTACGCACCAGCACCGCCCGCAAACCGGCGTTTTGGGCTCCGGCGATGTCGCTCTCGATGTCGTCTCCCACCATGATCGCCTCCTCCGGGCGCACGCCCATGGAGGCCAGCGCCTGATGGAAAAACTCCCGACTCGGTTTGCCCACCACCTCCGCCTTCACGTCCGCGGCATACTCCAGCGCCCGGACGAAGCCCCCCGCATCCATGGAGAGCTCTCCGTCGCTATCCTTGAAGTAGCGGTTCTCCGCCGCGGCGATGAGGCGGGCTCCGTGGATCAGCGTGCGAAAGGCTCGGTTGAGCCGGGGATAGTTGAAGTTCTCCCCCGCATCCCCCACGACGACGAAAGGCGAAGTCGTATCGATGCAGTGCAGCGAGCCGAAATACTTCTCCGCCTCCTCCGTCAGGATCGTCACGGCCCTGCCGCCCGCCTCTTCCACGATCCGCCGTGCCGCCGCCAGGGCGGTAAAGAGCTGTTCGGGCTCGACCTCGAAGCCCATCTGCTTCAGCTTCTCGTAGATGACGTGCGGCGGCCGGCGGGTGGAGTTGGTCAAAAAGCGCATCTTCACCCTCCCCTGTAGCGAAGCAATCAGCTCTCTCGCCCCCGGGATAGGCTCACTCCCCACGTAGAGCACGCCTCCGATATCGAAAAGAATTCCTTTGACATTTTTCATCGTTGTTTGCCTCCTTTCTGAAGTTTTTCCATCGCTTGAAAAGCCTCGAAAAATTGCCGAGCGGTCCGTCCGCTCCGCGACGCCCGCTCCGCCGCGAAGCGTTTCGCCTCCAGATGGAGCCGCTCGCGATCGACCTCGTATCCCCGGAAATAGTGATCGACGATCTTCAGATACTCCGCTTCCGAAACGGCATAAAAGGAGAGCCAAAGGCCGAAGCGATCCGCCAGGGAGATCTTCTCCTCCACCGCATCCGCGTAATGGATCTCCTCCTTTGCGGCGCTTGTTCCTTCGTTGTCACGGCGGTACTCCGGGACCAGGTGGCGGCGGTTAGAAGTGGCATAGACCCGCAGATTCTCGGGGGCACTTTCGATCGACCCCTCGATGGCGCTCTTGAGGTAGGTATAATCGCTCTCTCCCTCCGAAAAACTCAGATCGTCGAGAAAGAGAATGAAGCGCCAGGGCTCCTCCCGGATCTCGTCCACGATCTCCGGCAGATGGCGCAGATCGGATTTGAAAAACTCGATCACCCGCAACCCCTGCGGGGCGTAGCGATTGAGCAGCGCCTTGATCAGCGACGATTTCCCCGTCCCCCGACTCCCCCAGAGCAGCACGTTCCTCGACGGAGCCCCTCGCAAGAAGGCTTCGGTATTGGCCACGAGCCTGCGCTTTTGCTCCTCGATCCCCAGCAGATCCTCCAGCGCGATCGGATCGATCTGCTCGATCCCCTTGAGCCGCCCGAGCGTCGGCCGATAGACCGCCGCACGATAAAGCTTCCAATCCACGGACATTTCGCTCAGCTCCTTTCTTTTCCGACGGTTTCAAATAGTGTATCATATCGGCAGCATCGACCGAAGGGAAACGAAGATAAGATACCCAGCCATAGCGGGGAGATGCCTTCCGAGAAAAAATCGAAAAAGCCCCTAACTATCGAACTTGGCGTTTTTACCCTTCTCTCGAAAAAGCAGCTTTAAGCGCAAAAATGGGCACAGTTTTGGGCACACATATAAGCATTCTTTTTTGGAAGAGTCTACCTAACTATAAAGTTTCAAGGTACCGAAGTACCTTCTTATGGATCACATCCCAATCCAAGGGTTGAGGATTATCTTCATCAAGATAAACGATCTCATCATCTTCCGCTACTTGCATTTTCTCAATAAAACGATAGAGCGTTTCAAAAGAATCTACTTCTTTGACTGCTTTTGACGCTACCTCTACCATATGCTCTTTAGTAAGCGTTTGTGTTTTCAATACGATATAAAAATCGTAAAGGTCTCTTGATTTTCTACGATTGAGCAGTGCGACAAGTTTTAGCTTGGCAATAGTGGTCAGGTCAAGAATTTTTAGTTTCCCGCCTTTATAGGGCTGGATTGATGCCTGAGAGATCATCTCTTTTTGAAGCGGACTGGATGCTGCAAAAAACTCCAGCTTAATACCGTCAAGATGAAATTTCAACATATGTTCATCGGGGAAAAGTCCTGCAAGCCGCAGTGCCATCGCATTGGCATCTTTAAGTTTGGTACCGCCAAGAGCCAAGACGGTTTTCGTAATATCTCGATGAGGCAAAGGAGCGGTACCGATAATATCAATATCTTCGGAAATCCTGTGTTCGAGATAGTATGCCAGTGCCGTGCCTCCAACAAAGTAAAGAGGATACGATTCAAAGATCTCAAGCTCTTTGAGCTTTTCAAGCAATATGATCACATTGGCAGTCATGGATCATCTTCGCAATCTCTTTAAACACAGGGTTACGGTCGTATCTGCCTTCAAACGGTATCCTGTGCCCTTTGACATCGATAAAACCTTGCTTGTAGTATGCCCTATAGGTTTTGATAAGTTCCGCCTTGACCCTGTTTTTGCCAAATTTCCTACAGAGCAGACAGATATCATCGGGGTTCATACCCCTTAAATAGTTGCGAATGATAGAGGCTACCTTTTGTACAGTCGGTTTACGGCTTTGCCAAAAAGCATTGAAGCTAAACTCCGAAGGATCGAACAGTATCTCCTCTTGATCGTCATACACTTCATACGGTGCTTTTTTTTCACTTTTCGGCGTATATTTGAGATAAAAATATTTAGTCGTTGTTTTCCCCACTTTTTCACGGCTGCGCTGCAATGTTTTTTTGATCGTCTCTTTAGAGGCGATCCCATTAAAAATCGAAGTATCGTATTCACAGTTAAAATCAAGATGATCCAACTGAGATCTGATTTGTCGTGCAGCACTCAAAACCGATCCTTTTTTCTTATGACAGTACCCTAAAATGTCCCGTTTGTCAAACACATGTATTGATCCACGATATATGACACTTTTATCAAGCGGAGCAACCGATGCATCAAAGCCAGCCCCCTGTATAATATCAGAGATACATTCGCATCGCAGCTTATTAGGAAGGGTGCGGATATCGTTTGGGTGAGCAAGATGCTGGGGCATAAAGATGTTTCCATTACGCTCAAGATCTATACCAAATTTATCGAAGAGAGCGACGAAATACGCTTTAAGAAAATAGAAAAAATGGGCACACTTATGGGCACACTCACGGATGAGAGCCTTTAAGATGCCCTATTTATGGGGGTTTGAGCGTGAAAATAAGGGTCTATTACGAGGATACCGACGCCGGCGGGATTGTCTATCATGCCAATTACCTCAAATACTGCGAACGGG
>CAYUXG010000006.1:0-18060 GCA_964448735.1 uncultured Nitratifractor sp.
AAGGAAGTAACATGGCATGCACCAAAGAAGATGTACTTGAATATATCTCCAACCTGACTGTGCTCGAACTGAGCGAACTGGTCAAAGAATTCGAAGAGAAGTTCGGCGTCTCCGCTCAGGCGACTGTCGTCGCAGCGGCTCCCGGCGCTGGTGCCGGCGAAGCTGCCGAAGAGCAGACGGAATTTGACGTGGTCCTCACCGGAGCAGGTGCGAAAAAGATCAACGTCATCAAAGTCGTTCGCGCCGTCACCGGTCTGGGACTCAAAGAGGCCAAAGCTGCCGTTGAGGAAGTTCCCTCCGTCATCAAAGAGGGCGTTTCCAAAGAGGAAGCCGAAGAGCTCAAGAAGCAGTTCGAAGAGGCTGGAGCCACTGTCGAACTCAAGTAAGACCGACATTCGGGGGTCTCTCCCCGAAATCTCTCCCTACATTGGGATGCAGAGACAAAGCAGATGCGGTGCTTTCTCTGTGTATCTCCATACATCAGACACCACTGAAACCAAACATTAAGGTTTGCCAATGTTGAATTCACTCCACTCCGGTAACCGACTTCGTGTCGATTTTGCCAAGACCCCCCGTAAGATCGAAATTCCCCATCTTCTCCAGCTTCAGCAGCAGAGTTACGAGAATTTCCTGATGATCGATGCGAAAGATCGTTCGCAAAGTATCATCGAGAGGGTCTTTCGATCCTCTTTTCCGATCCATGATCAGCAGAACCGCATCACCCTCGATTACAAGGGAAGCGAAATCATCAAACCCAAATATACGGTCCGCGAGTGCATGGAGCGGGGATTGACCTATGCGGTCTCCCTCAAACTCAAAATCGCTCTGACGATCTGGAACCGGGATGAGAAAACAGGAGAGAAACTCGATCCCAAAGAGATCAAAGAGCAGGCGATTTTCGTTCGCGACATTCCTCTGATGACCGATCGGACCTCCTTCATCGTCAACGGTGTCGAGCGGGTCATCGTCAACCAGCTCCACCGAAGTCCCGGCGTCATCTTCAAAGAGGCGGAGGCTGCCACCGTTGCCAACAAGCTGGTCTATTCCGCCCAAATTATCCCCGATCGGGGAAGCTGGCTCTATTTCGAATACGATGCGAAAGATATCCTCTACGCACGGATCAACAAGCGCCGCAAGATTCCCGTCACCATTCTCTTCCGCGCTCTGGATTACAGCAAAGAGGATATTCTCCGCCTCTTCTATCCCACGAAAGAGATCACGATCCGGGACAATCGTTTCCTGGTGCGTTTCAAGCCGGAGGATTATGTCAACCGGGTCGAATACGACATCAAAGATCTCGACGGGAACGTGATCGTGGCCGGCGGCAAGCGTCTGACCCGCAAGCGTGGACAGAAACTCCTCGAAGAGGGGCTGGAGTGGGTCGAGTACCCGGTCGAACTCCTGATGGAGCGTCATCTCGCCGAGCCGATCGTCGACCAGGAGAGCGGTGAAGTCCTCTACGATGCCGTAACGCAGCTCGATGAAAACAAGATCAGGAAAATCGTCGAAAGCGGGATCGAGAGTTTCGTCATCGCCGACGATTTGGCGGAAGGAACGGATCAATCGATCATCAAAGCTTTTGTCGCCGATCAGGAGAGCTTGAAACTGCTCAAGCAGACGGAGGAGATCGAGGATGAAAATCTCCTCTCGGCCATTCGTATCTATAAAGTGATGCGCCCCGGCGAGCCCGTTACGCCCGAAGCGGCCAAAAACTTCCTCCACCAGCTCTTCTTCGATCCCGAGCGTTATGATCTGACCCGCGTGGGACGGATGAAGATGAACCACAAGCTGGGGCAGGATGTCCCTCAATATGTGACGGTGCTGACAAGTGAAGATATCATCAACACCGTCAAATACCTGATCAAGGTCAAAAACGGGGAAGGTCAGATCGACGATCGGGATCACCTGGGGAACCGGCGGATCCGGGCCATCGGCGAACTGCTCGGAAACGAGTTGCATAACGGTTTGATGAAGATGCAAAAGGCGATCAAGGACAAGATGACCACGGTCAGCGGCTCCCTGGACGACTTGATGCCCCACGATCTGATCAATTCCAAAATGATCACCAACACGATCCTGGAATTCTTCTCCGGAGGACAGCTGAGCCAATTTATGGACCAGACCAACCCCCTCTCGGAGATTACCCACAAACGCCGTCTCTCCGCACTTGGAGAAGGAGGTCTGGTCAAGGAGCGTGCCGGATTTGAAGTGCGCGACGTCCACCCCACCCACTACGGACGGATCTGCCCCATCGAGACGCCGGAAGGGCAGAACATCGGTCTGATCAACACGCTCGCCACCTACGCCAAAGTCAATGAGCTGGGCTTTATCGAAGCTCCTTACAAAGTGGTCAAAGACCGCAAAGTTACCGACGAGATCGTCTACATCACTGCAACGCAGGAGGAGAACAAAGTCATCGCCCCCGCCTCGACCAAACTGGATGAGAACGGTTACATCGTGGAGGATTTCATCGAAACCCGCCTCAACGGAAACATCGGGCTCAACGAGGCTTCCAAGGTGGATCTCATCGACGTCTCTCCCCTGATGATCAGCGGGGCCACGGCGGCACTGATTCCCTTCCTGGAGCACGACGATGCCAACCGGGCTCTGATGGGATCGAACATGCAGCGCCAGGCGGTGCCCCTGCTCAACCCGGAGACTCCCGTCGTGGGAACCGGAATGGAGGCGATCGTCGCCCGGGACGCTTGGGAAGCGATCAAAGCCAAGCGCTCCGGCGTGGTGGAAAAAGTCGATGCCCGCAATATTTACATCAAAGGAGAGGACGAAAAGGGCCTCTTTATCGACCGCTACTACCTGGAAAAGAATATGCGCACCAACCAGAACACCGCGTTCGGCCAGGTGCCCATCGTTCACGAAGGGGAAAAGGTCGAAGCGGGCCAAGTCATCGCCGACGGCCCCAACATGGACCAGGGGGAGCTGGCGATCGGGAAGAACATTCTCGTCGCCTTCATGCCCTGGAACGGATACAACTACGAGGATGCGATCATCCTCTCCGAGAAACTGATCCGGGAAGATACCTTCACCTCCGTTCATATCTACGAGAAGGATGTGGAAGCCCGGGAGCTCAAACACGGAACCGAAGAGATCACCCGGGACATCCCCAATATCCGGGAAGAGGATCTGCTCCATCTGGACGAGAGTGGAATCGTCAAGATCGGTACCTACGTCAAGCCCGGAATGATCCTGGTGGGTAAAGTCTCCCCCAAAGGGGAGATCAAGCCCACTCCCGAAGAGCGGCTCCTGCGGGCGATCTTCGGCGACAAAGCGGGCCACGTGGTCAACAAATCTCTCTACTGCCCCGCTTCGATGGAGGGAGTCGTGGTCGATATCAAAATCTTCACGAAGAAAGGTTACGAGAAGGATGTCCGATCCATCCGTGCCTACGAAGAGGAGCGCGCCCGCCTCGATCGGGATCATCACGATCAGCTCCTGATGATCGACCGGGAAGAGATCTTGCGGATCACTTCCTTCCTGGCACGCCAAGAACTTCAAAGCGACGTGAAAGTCGGAGAGAAAGAGTACAAGGCGGGAGAGAAGATCCCCGAAGAGGAGATTCGAAACATCAACCGCTTCGCTCTGCGCAACGTGGTTGCCGCCTTCGGTCCCGAGGTGCAGAAAGAGTACGATGCGATGAAAAACAGCTTCCTCCGACAGAAGAAACGCCTCAAGCAGGAGCACGAGGAGAAACTCTCGATCCTCGAGAAGGACGATATTCTCCCCAGCGGCGTGACGAAACTGGTCAAGGTCTATATCGCAACCAAGCGGAAGATCAAAGTCGGGGACAAGATGGCGGGACGCCACGGAAACAAGGGTATCGTCTCCAATATCGTGCCCGAAATCGACATGCCCTACATGGAGGACGGTACGCCGGTGGATCTGATCCTCAACCCCCTGGGGGTTCCTTCGCGGATGAACATCGGTCAGATCCTGGAAGTTCACCTGGGGCTCATCGGCAAGCGCCTCGGAGCCCAGATCCAGGAGATCTACGAGAGCAAGCGCGAAGAGTTCGTCGCCGAACTCCGTCAAAAGATGAAAGAGATCGCCGATACGGCCAAGCTGATGCGGGCGAAGAACGAGCTCGAGACGATGAGCGACGAAGAGCTGCTGCGTTATGCCAGAGACTGGTCCAAAGGGGTCAAATTCTCCGCTCCCGCTTTCGAGTCTCCCAACGAAGAGGAGTTCGCACGGCTCTTCGAGCTGGCCAAGATCGACAGCGACGGCAAAATGACGCTTTATGACGGAAAGACCGGAGAGCAGATGCTCGAGCGAGTCAACGTGGGCTACATGTATATGCTCAAACTCCACCACCTGGTCGATGAGAAGGTGCATGCCCGGAGTACCGGACCCTATTCGCTGGTCACCCAGCAGCCCGTCGGAGGAAAGGCACTCTTCGGAGGGCAGCGTTTCGGAGAGATGGAGGTTTGGGCCCTGGAGGCTTACGGAGCCGCCCATACGCTCAAAGAGATGCTGACGATCAAGTCCGACGACGTGGAAGGGCGTGCTCGTGCCTACCGGGCCATCACCCGCGGAGAGAGCGTCCCCGAGTCGGGCATTCCCGAGACGATGTTCGTCCTGACCAAAGAGCTGCAGGCTCTGGGCATGGATGTGGAGCTGTACGAGAAGAAAAAAGAAGAAGAGGGTGAGTATGAGTAATCGAATGGAAAACCTTGTCCCCATCGACATGAGCGGCGAAGAGCGCCCCAGAGACATTGCGGCACTGCAACTTCGGGTCGCCAGCCCGGAGAAGATCCTCTCCTGGAGTTACGGTGAGGTCAAAAAGCCCGAAACGATCAATTATCGTACGCTCAAACCCGAGCGAGACGGACTTTTCTGTGCCAAGATCTTCGGGCCCATCCGGGATTACGAGTGTCTCTGCGGCAAATACAAAAAGATGCGCTACAAGGGCGTGGTCTGTGAAAAATGCGGCGTCGAAGTGACCAGTTCCAAGGTCCGCCGCGATCGGATGGGACACATCGAGCTGGTCGCTCCCGTGGCCCACATCTGGTACGTCAGCTCCCTTCCCAGCCGGATCGGAACCCTCTTGGGTGTGAAGATGAAGGACCTGGAGCGTGTGCTTTACTACGAAGCCTACATCGTCAAAAACCCCGGTGGAGCCAGCTACGACAGCGAAGGGACGACGCCGGTTCAGAAGTACGACGTCCTTAATGAAGAGCAATTCCAGCAGCTCAATCGCCACTTCGCCGACGCTGGATTCGACGCCCGGATGGGCGGGGAAGTGATCCGGGAACTTCTCGAAGAGCTGGATCTGGTGGATCTGCTGACTCAACTCAAAGAAGAGATCCAAATGACCAAGTCGGAGGCGAAACGTAAAACGATCGTCAAGCGTCTCAAAGTCATCGAAGCCTTCCTCGATTCGGGCAATCGCCCCGAGTGGATGATGCTGACCTATCTGCCGGTGCTTCCGCCCGATCTGCGCCCTCTCGTGGCCCTGGACGGTGGAAAGTTCGCGGTCAGTGACGTGAACGATCTCTATCGCCGGGTCATCAACCGCAACCAGCGGCTCAAGCGCCTGCTGGAGCTGGATGCTCCCGAAATTATCGTCCGCAACGAAAAGCGGATGCTTCAGGAGGCGGTGGATGCCCTTTTTGACAATGGCCGGCGCGGCAATGCCGTCAAGGGAGCCAACAAGCGCCCTCTCAAGTCGCTGAGCGAAATCATCAAAGGAAAGCAGGGACGTTTCCGTCAGAACCTGCTCGGAAAGCGGGTCGACTTCTCCGGACGTTCGGTCATCGTCGTGGGTCCCGACCTGCGGATGGACCAGTGCGGACTGCCCAAAAAGATGGCGCTGGAGCTCTTCAAACCCCACCTGATGGCCAAGCTGGAGGATAAGGGCTACGCCACGACCCTCAAGCAAGCCAAAAAGATGATCGAGATGCAGACCAACGAAGTCTGGGAGTGCCTCGAAGAGGTGGTCGAGAGTTATCCCGTGATGCTGAACCGGGCGCCCACTCTCCACAAACTCTCGATTCAAGCTTTCCACCCCCGGCTCATCGAGGGCAAGGCGATTCAACTGCACCCCCTGGTCTGTGCGGCATTCAACGCCGACTTCGACGGGGACCAGATGGCGGTGCACGTGCCGCTCTCGGACGAAGCGATCGCCGAGGCGAAGATTTTGATGCTCAGCTCCATGAACATCCTGCTTCCCGCTAGCGGAAAAGCAATCGCCGTTCCTTCCCAGGATATGATTTTGGGGCTCTACTATCTCTCTTTGGAGAAAGCGGAGGTCAAGGGGGCACACAAGCTCTTCGCCAACGTGGATGAGGTTTTCATCGCCTATGAGCAGCAGACCCTGGATCTCAACGCCCGAATTCGTACGGTCGTGGACGGTTCCATCACTACGACGACTGTCGGACGGCTGATCCTCAAATCGATCATCCCCGACTACGTTCCCGAAAACCTCTGGAACCGGGTGCTCAAGAAGAAGGATATCGCCGGGCTGGTGGACTATATTTACAAGCACAGCGGAATTTCTCGCACGGCCGAGTTCCTGGATGATTTAAAAAATATGGGATTCGAATACGCGACGCGCACCGGGGTTTCCATCTCCATCGACGATATCAAGACCCCCGATGCAAAGGAGCAGATCGTTCGGGAGGCGAAGGAGAAGGTCTACGAAATTCAGAAACAGTTTGCCGCAGGTCTGCTCACCGAGCAGGAGCGCTACAACAAAATTATCGATATCTGGACCGACGCCAACAACACCATCGCCGAAGAGTTGATGAAACTGATCCAGAAGGATAAAGACGGTTTCAACTCCGTACATATGATGGCCGACTCCGGAGCCCGGGGTAGTGCGGCACAGATTCGACAGCTCGCCGGGATGCGGGGATTGATGGCCAAATCGGACGGATCGATCATCGAAACGCCGATTACTTCCAACTTCCGGGAGGGGCTCAACGTATTGGAGTACTTCATCTCCACCCACGGAGCACGGAAGGGTCTGGCGGATACGGCGCTCAAAACGGCCAACGCCGGATATCTGACCCGGAAGCTGATCGACGTGGCTCAAAACGTCAAAGTCTCCATGGAAGATTGCGGTACCCACGAAGGGGTCGAAGTCTTCGACATCCTGGTAGGAAACGAGCTGATCGAATCCCTGGCGGACCGGGTCTATGGCCGGATCGTCGCTCGGGATGTAATCGATCCCGTCACCAATGAAGTGCTCCTTGGCGAAGGCCAGATGGTCGGCGAAGAAGAGGCGCGTCTGATCCGGGAAGCCGGCGTACGCTCTGTCGTGATGCGCGCTCCCGCGACCTGCAAAGCCCCCAAGGGCATCTGCGCCAAATGCTACGGCCTGAACATGGCGGAAAACCGCCTGGTCAAGCCCGGCGAAGCGGTCGGCGTCATCGCTGCCCAGTCCATCGGAGAGCCCGGTACCCAGCTGACCCTGCGGACCTTCCACACCGGAGGTACGGCCACCGCAGGCAAGGAAGAGCGCCAAGTCATCGCCAACAAAGAGGGATTCGTGCGTTACTACAATCTCTCGGTCTACCGCAATCGCGAAGGCAAACTGATCGTTGCCAACCGTCGGAATGCTGGAGTACTGCTGGTCGAACCGAAGGTCAAGGCCCTCTTCGACGGAAAACTCTCCGTCGTCAACACCCATGACGAAGTGATTCTGCTGCTGACGGGCGAGAACGAAGAGAAGCGTTATGCTTTCCGCAAAAACGATGTCGCCCGGGCCAACGAACTGGCCGGCGTAGGCGGGAAAATCGAGGGCAAAATTTTCCTTCCCCACGAAAACGGTGCCAAGATCGAAAAGGGCGATTCCATCGCCGAAGCGATCAAAGAGGGGTGGAACGTGCCCAACCATATCCCCTTCGCATCCGAGCTGAAGGTGGAAGACGGCGCACCCGTCACCCAGCCGGTCAAAGCCGATGCAAAAGGTCGGGTGCAGTACTTCCTGCTCGAAGGCGATTATCTGGAGGCGACCGACAAGATCAAAAAAGGCGAGCCGGTGGAAGAGAAGGGTCTCTTCGCCGTCGTTGTCGACGAGAGCAACCGGGAAGCTGCCCGTCACTACATCTCTCGCGGATCCATCATCCAAGTGGATGCCGGCGAGCAGGTGGAGCGGGGGGATCTGATCTCTTCTCCCAAAGAGCAGACCCAGATCGTCATTGCCGAGTGGGACCCCTACTCCGAACCGATCATCGCCGAGCAGAGCGGAACCGTTAAGTTTGAAGACATTATCCCCGGCGTTACCGCTTCGGAACAGTTCGACGAACTCACCGGGGAATCCCGACTGGAGCTCAACGAGTACATTCCCGCGAGTCACAAGCCTGCGATCATTCTGGCGACGGAGGATGGGGAGATTATCCGCTATCAGCTCGATCCCAAGACGATTCTCTTCGTGCACGACGGCGAGCAGGTGAGCATCGCGGACATCCTGGCCAAGAAGCCCAAGGCGGCGATCAAGTCCAAAGACATCACCGGGGGTCTGCCCCGGGTCTCCGAGCTCTTCGAAGCCCGCCGTCCCAAAGACATCGCCCTCATCGCCAAGATCGACGGAGTGGTGAGCTTCGGAAAGCCCCTGCGCGGAAAAGAGCGGATCATCATCACCGGCGACAATGGTCAGGTGACCGAGCAGCTGGTGGACAAGGGCAAAAGCATTCTCGTCCACCCCGGCGAATACGTCCATACCGGAGAGCGGCTCACCGACGGGCATATCTCCAGCCACGATATCCTGGAGGCTCTGGGGGAGAAGGCACTCTACGAATACATCGTCAGCGAAGTCCAGCAGGTCTATCGCCGTCAGGGGGTCAACATCTCCGACAAGCACATCGAGATCATCGTCTCCCAGATGATGCGCCAGGTCAAGATCGTCGAAAGCGGCGACACGAAATTCATCAACGGGGACATCGTCTCCCGGCGGAAGTTCATGGAAGAGAATGAGCGGATCGTTCAGCTCGGCGGCGAGCCCGCCATCGCGGAGCCTCTGCTCGTGGGAATCACCCGTGCCGCCGTCGGAGCCGATAGTATCATCTCCGCCGCCTCCTTCCAGGATACGACCAAGGTCCTCACCTCCGCCTCCATCGCGGGCACGGTAGACCATCTGGAAGATTTGAAAGAGAACGTCGTCATCGGCCGACTGATCCCCGTGGGAACCGGTATGGTCGATTTCGAGAAGCTGAAATTCTTCACCGCCGCCTGATGGGGAGGGGAAAGAAAGCTTTCCCCACTCCCTTTCGGCAGAGAACCTTCAACATTTTTTAATCTTAGATGACTATAATAACGGCCTATTTTTCCGTCGACACCTCGGCGGATCGCTTTTTCGAGCGTTTCGTCGAGGTGTCAGCACCCGGATTCGATTCTCGCGAGAGAAAAAATATTTTCAAAGAAAGGATACTGATTTGCCTACCATCAACCAGTTGATCCGCAAAGAGCGGAAAAAGGTGATCAAAAAGTCGAAATCACCGGCACTCGTAAACTGCCCCCAGCGTCGCGGAGTCTGTACCCGCGTCTATACCACGACCCCCAAGAAGCCGAACTCCGCGCTTCGGAAGGTCGCCAAAGTCCGCCTAACCAGCGGATTCGAAGTCATCTCCTACATCGGAGGAGAGGGACACAACCTGCAGGAGCACTCCATCGTCCTGGTCCGCGGCGGACGGGTCAAAGACCTCCCCGGTGTGAAGTATCACATCGTCCGCGGCGCCCTGGATACCTCGGGTGTGGCCAACCGGAAGGTCGCCCGCTCCAAATACGGTACCAAGCGTCCCAAGTAAGCCGTCTAAAAACTCAAGAGGTGCGGCCCCGGCCGTCGGTATGCAGGTTCTCTCGACACACCTTCGGGGAGAGAGCTTGAGTAAATCATTTCAACGATTGAAGAAAGGAATCATCGATGAGAAGAAGAAGAGCCCCCCAGCGTCCGGTCCTGCCGGATCCCGTTTACGGCAGCAAAGTGCTGACCAAGTTTATCAACAAAGTCATGCTCGACGGAAAGAAGAGCATCGCCCAGAAAATCATGTACGAAGCCCTGGAGAGAATCGAATCCAAAACCGGAGAAAAGGGCATCGACGTTTTCAACAAGGCGATGGAGAATGTCCGTCCCGTCATGGAAGTCAAAAGCCGACGCGTCGGTGGAGCCACCTATCAGGTGCCCATCGAAGTGCGTCCCGTGCGCCAGCAGTCTCTGGCCATCCGCTGGATCGTCGACGCTGCCCGCAAGCGCAACGAGCGCACGATGGTCGAGCGTCTCTCCAATGAATTGATGGATGCCGCTACCGAGAAGGGTGCGGCCTACAAGAAGAAGGAAGATACCTACAAGATGGCGGAAGCCAACAAAGCCTTCGCCCACTATCGCTGGTAACAGGAAGGAACACTTATGCCCAGATCACACCCCCTCAACAAAGTACGCAACATCGGAATCGCGGCGCACATCGACGCCGGAAAGACCACCACCACCGAGCGGATCCTCTTCTACACCGGCGTCAGCCACAAGATCGGAGAGGTTCACGACGGTGCGGCCACCATGGACTGGATGGAGCAGGAGCAGGAGCGCGGAATCACCATTACCTCCGCAGCGACCACCTGTGAATGGAAAGGTGTCCAGATCAACATCATCGACACTCCGGGCCACGTGGACTTCACCATCGAAGTGGAGCGCTCCATGCGCGTCCTCGACGGTGCGGTCGCCGTCTTCTGTTCCGTCGGCGGCGTCCAGCCCCAGTCGGAAACGGTCTGGCGTCAGGCCAACAAATACCATGTCCCCCGGATGGTCTTCGTCAACAAGATGGACCGTACCGGTGCGGATTTCTTCGAGGTCGAGCGACAGATCAAGGATCGGCTCAACGCCAACCCCGTTCCCATCCAGATTCCCATCGGTGCGGAAGAGAACTTCCAGGGTGTCGTGGATCTCGTGGAGATGAAGGCGGTGATCTGGGATGACGATCAGGCTCTGATGGGTCAGAAGTATGAGATCGTTGACATTCCCGAAGATCTCGTCGAATTGGCCGAAGAGTACCGCGAAAAGATGATCGAAGCGGTTGCCGAGACCAGCGACGAGCTGCTTGACAAGTACATGGAGGGTGAAGAGCTCACCAAGGAAGAGATCAAAGCGGGACTCAAAAAGGGCTGTATTGATCTGAGCATCGTCCCCATGACTTGCGGAACGGCCTTTAAAAACAAGGGGGTTCAGACCTTGCTCGACGCGGTCGTCGACTATCTGCCCGCTCCGACGGAAGTTCCCCCGATCCGGGGTGAATATGAAGACGGGACCGAAACCTTTGTCGAGTCTACCGATGAGGGCCCCTTCGCGGCACTGGCATTTAAAATTATGACCGACCCCTTCGTCGGACAGTTGACCTTTATCCGTGTCTACCGCGGGATCCTGAATTCGGGAAGCTATGTCTACAACACCACCAAGGGCAAAAAGGAGCGTATCGGACGTCTGCTGCGGATGCACTCCAACAAGCGCGAAGAGATCAGCGAAATGTATGCCGGCGAGATCGGCGCGGTCGTGGGGCTGAAATACACCCTGACCGGAGATACGCTGGCCGACGAGAAAGACAAAGTGATCCTGGAGCGGATGGAATTCCCCGATCCCGTCATCTCCGTCGCCGTGGAGCCCAAGACCAAAGCCGACCAAGAGAAGATGGGAATCGCCCTGCAGAAACTGGCTCAGGAAGACCCCTCCTTCCGCGTTGCCACCGACGAAGAGAGCGGCCAGACGATCATCTCCGGAATGGGGGAACTGCACCTGGAGATTCTGGTCGATCGTATGATGCGCGAATTCAAGGTCGAAGCTGAGGTCGGTGCACCTCAGGTTGCCTACCGCGAAACGATTAAAACGCCGGTCAATCAGGAGTACAAGTACGCCAAGCAGACCGGTGGTCGCGGACAGTACGGTCACGTCTATCTGAAGATCGAGCCCCAAGAGCAGGGTGCAGGCTACGAATTTATCGACGAGATCAAGGGCGGGGTCATCCCCAAAGAGTACATTCCCGCCGTCGACAAGGGAATCCAGGAAGCGATGCAGCGCGGTATCCAGGCCGGCTATCCCGTCGAGGATGTCAAAGTGACCCTCTACGACGGAAGCTACCATGAGGTCGACTCTTCGGAGATGGCCTTCAAACTGGCCGGATCCATGGGCTTCCGGGAAGGGGCCAAAAAAGCCAACCCCGTCATCCTCGAGCCCATCATGAAAGTCGAAGTGGAAGTGCCCGAAGAGTACATGGGTGACGTCATCGGCGATATCTCCAAGCGCCGCGGTCAAGTCAACGGCATGGGCGACCGCGCCGGCAACAAGATCGTCGACGCCTTCGTTCCCCTGGCGGAGATGTTCGGCTACTCCACCGACCTGCGCTCCATGACCCAAGGACGTGCGACCTACGCGATGGAGTTCGACCACTACGACGAAGTTCCCGCCAACGTCGCCAAAGAGATCATCGAGAAGCGCAACGGCTAAAAAGCGAAGCCCTCACGGCTCTCGCAAGTGATACGGAGTTTCCTCCGTGACGCTCTGTAATTTCAGATAGTTCGGTCCGTCGGGCGTCAGTACGCTTTCGACGAGGCTGATCTCCCTTTCGATCCATCCCAATCGTTTTCCCTCGTATTTTTTCTTCAACTCATTGAATCTCTTTAGATCGTGAATCCGTTTGATTCGACAGAGGGTGACATGGGGTTTGAATCGTTCTATAGGGAAACCGACACTGTGCAATTGGGCAGATTTTCGCAGGAGACTCTTCTCGTCCGCTCGGACGAAAAGGATTCTCGGAGGTCGAGCGAAGGAGCCCAGAGAATGCAGAGGTCGGGTTTGTGAAAGTGGCGTAAGACGTTGAAGGGATTCGAGCCAGGGGAGGGCCGAAAGCTGTTCCCCGAGAAACGCCCACGTCAGATGGAGATTCTCCTCCCTCACCCACTTTGCGTGCAGAACCTCTTCGAAGTCGCGGCGGATTGATGTATAATCATCGAGTTTGACGAAAGAAGCGACGAAAAGGCGCATCACTCATTCCAAAAGTGGGGAGGAAGACCGTGAAGAGAGATGAACGAACAGAGAAACTCGTCGCCGCTTTTCTTTTTTATGTGGTCGTATTGTCGCTTCTTGCACTTTTGGGCGCGATCTTTTTTCCCGCCGCTTCGGTGCTTCGTCAGATCGGGAAAGAGTCGGGCCAGGGGCCGGCGATTCTGATCCCTCTCTCCTTCCTTCTCTTGAGCTTCCTCTACGGTTTCATCCGGGCGCGGCGACATCTCAAACGTTCCCAGACGGTGGCGGCCTACGGATGGCTGATGGGAACGAGCTTGCTGTCGATTCTTCTGCTCTATCTCTACCTGAAACAGATGAGCGGCCATTGAGCTTTCAGAGTTCAAGATTTCGGACATCCAGGAAGGATCCGCTAGGATGCTCTTTTGCCGCATCGCAGGCGTGCAAAAACCGTTCGGCCGCCTGTTCGGGCGGTAGAATCGTCCCGTCTCGCAGCCTTTGGACGGAAGGAAACTCGCTTGCGTCGGTGCTTTCGAGGATACGCTTGAGCATCGGCGTCATGACGACGCCCGGAGCGATAGAGCTAAAGTGAATCCAAGGCTTCTCCTCGGCATAGATTTTGATCATATTGTTGAGGGCCGCTTTGGAGATGGCGTAGCCTCCCCACCCCTTATGGCCGTTGACGGCGGCTCCGGAGCTCACCGCGACGATCTGCCGGACGTCGGCGTGGCGATCGACCGTATCGATCACCTCTTTGTTGGCCCAGACGTTCAGATCCATGATCTCCCTCAGTTCGTAGAGGCCCGTTTCGTCCAACGTTTTGATCTGCGAAATGATGCCGGCATTGAGGATGAGCAGATCGAATCGGTGCTTGTCCACAAAGGCTTTGATGTTTTCCGCGATCATCTCCACTTCGCTTAGATCGACGGGGAGAAAATAGTAGCCGGGTTTGTTTTGCAACGTTTTGTTGTCTTCGCGCCCGAGAGCGTAGACGTCGTCTCCTCGTTGCATACAGGCTTCCGCCAGAGCCGCTCCGAGTCCGCTGCTCACTCCCGTAATCAATACTTTTCTCATACGATTCCTTTTCCACTGTATAATGCCGATTATACATCAAGAAGGTCTGGAAAGAAGATGGCAAAAAACAATATTATTCTGATCGGTTTTATGGGAGTAGGCAAAGGAACGACGGCCCGAGCTTTCGCCAAACGCTACGGCGTGTACAACATCGATACCGACGATCTGATCGAGTCCAAAGAGAACCGAAGCATTCCCAAAATCTTCAAAAAGAAGGGGGAAGCCTACTTCCGGCGACTGGAGCAAGAGACCGCCGACTGGATCGAATGCTGCGTCGATCGGACACTGATCAGCTGCGGCGGAGGATTTTACCAGGTTGACAATCTTGACAAGCTCGGCACCGTGGTGCTGCTCGATGCTTCGTTCGAGTGGATTCACCAGCGTCTCAAAAATGCTAAAAACGCCCAGAAGAAACTGGCCAAGCGCCCCCTCTTTTCCGATCCGGCCAAAGCGAAGACACTTTACAAAGAGAGGGAGAAGGCTTACAAAAAAGTGGCAGACGTGATTGTCAAGGTCGAGGGCAAAAAGATGGACGAGATTTTGAAAGAGATTGCGGAGGCAGCGACTTTTCAACTAGCATCTGGCAACTAGGAACTGATAACCGACAGGTAGAGAGATTCCAAGAGCGATTCTCCTAAAGTTGCTAGATGCTAGTTCCTCGTTGCTAGTTGGCTACCATTTCTCATTGCTCATTTCTCTCTTCTATTTTCTCCCTTTCCAGCTGTTCGATCCCTTTGTAGATCGCCGTGAGGATCCCGAAGACGATCATCGTCGTGAAGATGCATTTGGGGGCCTGGGCGGAGAAGCCTCCGCCACTGCGGAAAATGCTGAGCATCAGTGCCAGCCAGATGCCGACGGCGGCGCTTGCCGTCAGACGCTTGGCCCAAAGATATTTTTTCATTCCGCTCTCTTTTTCTCTGGAATTCATGAGGCTATTTTAACCTAATTGGTTATAATCGTGCTAGATTTTTCACCGACGATGAAAGCGAGCGATGCAGGATTTCGAAACCTTTCTGGCAGCCCATCTTCCCAGCGTGGAGAGTTTCCATCCCGATTACAACGAAGCGCTCCAGTCGATGGTGCGGGCGGGGGGAAAACGCTTTCGTCCCCGTCTTCTGCTGGGAGTGGTGGAAGAGTACGAGCCTCTTTTGCTAGAGTCGGCGTATGTGCCGGCCCTGGCGCTGGAGCTTTTCCACACCTACTCCTTGATCCACGACGATCTGCCTGCGATGGACGATGCCGATCTTCGGCGAGGGGAGCCGACGTTGCATACCCGCTTCGGAGATGCGATGGCGATTCTGGCGGGGGATGCGCTCAACACCCATGCCTTCGAGCTGCTGGCCCATGCTCCCCTCCGTGCCGACGTACGGATCGAACTGGTGCGGATCCTGGCGGAGAGGGGAGGAAGCGGCGGGATGGTGCTGGGTCAGGCGCTGGATCTGCATTTCGAAAATCACCCCCTGAGCCTGGAGCAGATTGAAGAGCTTCATCGCAACAAAACTGCCAAACTCATTGCCGCCGCGCTGGAGATGGGGGCGGTGATCGTGGATCTTCCCGCCCCGATCCGGCGGGAGCTCGTAGAGTTCGGGATGGATCTGGGGCTGCTCTTTCAGGTCCAGGACGATATCCTCGACGCGACGCTCAGTGAAGAAGAGGCGGGCAAGCCCACGAGTCACGACGCGGAGAAAAACAGCTTCGTCTCTCTGCTGGGAGTCGAAGGAGCGCAGGAATATGCCGACGCTCTGGCAGCGAGATTGAGGAAACAATATGAGGCGTTCGACGCTCCGCTGAAGCGGGCGCTTCGTCCCTTGATGGAGGATTATCTCTACCGGCATCGCGGTACCTCATCCGATGCATCCAACCTACCGACAAAGGAAAACGATGTCCAACGAAATGCGTAAAAAAATGGCCGATACGATCCGCTTTCTGGCGGCGGATATGATCCAAAAAGCCAAGAGTGGCCACCCCGGCGCTCCGATGGGATTGGCCGATATCGCCGTGGTGCTGGGCGAGCACCTGCGCCACAATCCCAAAAATCCCCACTGGCTCAACCGCGACCGTCTGGTCTTTTCCGGCGGGCATGCGACGGGACTGATCTACAGCCTCCTCTATCTCTGGGGCTACGACCTGAGCATGGAGGATCTCAAAAACTTCCGTCAGCTCGATTCGCGAACGCCCGGGCACCCCGAATACGGCCATACCCCCGGCGTGGAGATCACCACCGGTCCTTTGGGGCAGGGGGTGGCCAATGCCGTGGGCTTTGCCATGGCCCAGGCCTACACGGCGAACAAGGTCAACTCCCCCACCTGCAAGCTGATCGACCACAAAGTCTACTGCTTCTGCGGCGACGGCGACCTGGAGGAGGGAATCAGCTACGAAGCCTGCGCTCTGGCGGGACGTTTTGCTCTGAAGGATCTGATCCTCATCTACGACAGCAACCACATCACCATCGAGGGGGAGACCTCCATCGCCTGGAACGAAGATATCCAGAAGCGTTTCGAAGCGCAAAATTGGAACATCCTCAAGATCAACGGCCACTGCTACGACGAGATCGACGAGGCGCTGACGAAGGCCAAAGCCTCCGACCGTCCCACGATCATCGTGGCCAACACCATCATCGGCCGCAAAGCTCTGGGGCTCGAAGGCAGCCACGAAGTCCACGGCGCACCCCTGGGCGAAGAGGTGATCAAAGTCTCCAAGGAAAAGGCGGGCTTCCCCGCCGACGAGAGTTTCTACGTCCCCGAGGATGTGCTGCTGCGTTTCCGCTGTGCGGTGGAGCAGGGCGAACTGGCGGAAAAGGAGTGGAAACATCTGCTCAAGCAAGCTCCTTACGCCGAGCAAAACGAAGCCCTCGAGCGGTTGCTTACCCCCGACTTCGACGCCATCGCCTGGCCCGATTTCAGTGAGAGCGAAGAGATGGCCACCCGCGACAGCAACGGACAGATTCTCAACGCCATCTCCCGGGCGATCCCCGGTTTTGTTGGAGGCAGCGCCGATCTGGCCCCTTCGAACAAGACGACGCTTAAAGATATGGGAGATTTCCCCGAGGGCAAAAACCTCCACTTCGGCATCCGCGAGCACGCCATGGGTGCCATCACCAACGCCATGGCGCTTTACGGCACGCTAATTCCCTTTAACGCCACCTTCTTCGTCTTTAGCGACTACCAAAAACCCGCCGTGCGTATCGCCGCGCTTTCGGGGATTCGTAACTTCTTCGTCTGGACCCATGACAGCATCGGCGTAGGAGAAGACGGCCCGACCCATCAGCCCATCGAGCATCTGAGCCAATTCCGGGCCCTTCCCGATTTCTACGTCTGGCGTCCCGCCGATGCGACGGAAAATGTCGAAGCCTGGAAAGCGGCTCTGAAGATGCAGGGCAAACCCCAAGCCTTCGTGCTCAGCCGTCAAAAGCTCAAAACCCTCAAACCTGAGCGGGATTTCGGCGACGTCAGTCGAGGGGCTTACATCGTCAAGAAGCGGGAAAACGCCGTTTTGACCCTCATGGCCAGCGGTTCCGAGCTGATGCCCTGCCTCCAGGCCGGATGTTTCCTCGAGCGCATGGGAATCGCCGCCAATATCGTCTCGGTCCCCTGCTTCGACCTCTTCGACGAGCAGGATGAAGCGTACAAAAAGGCGGTCATCGACCCGGCGACGAAGGTCCTGGCCGTCGAAGCCGCCCGCGGCGTCGAATACTACAAATATGCCGACGACGTGCTGGGGATGGAGAGCTTCGGCGCCTCCGCCCCCGCCGGCGAACTCTTCAAAAAATTCGGCTTCACGATCAAAAACATCAAAGCCCGCGCCGCCGCCCTGGTCGGCGTAGAAAATCGCCCCGTCACCATCGAAAAGCTCGGCGAGGCGTGAGGCTCGGGGCGTGCTACGTGCTACGAGTTACGTGTTACGATTCGAGCCATTTCAAGAAAAAGCGTGCAAAAACCGACAAAGTCTTGACATGGCCTTTCAAAGTCGAACAAACTGCACTTAGCACTTAGCACTTAGCACTTAGCACTTAGCACTTAGCACTT
>CAYUXG010000007.1:0-9409 GCA_964448735.1 uncultured Nitratifractor sp.
TCCCGAACCGCCTTGCGCTCGACCTGGGTCAAACCGTAGGGGACGCAGATGACGACACGAGGAGAAGAGAAGCTTTTACGCCCGTGGACTTTGCGGATAAAGTATTCGATCATCATCTCCGTAACGTGAAAATCGGCGATGACTCCGTCTTTCATGGGGCGGATCGCTTTGATGTTTCCGGGGGTTTTGCCCACCATGTTTTTCGCCTCTTGACCGACGGCGAGGATATGCTCCTGCCCGTGCTTGTCTACTTGAATCGCGACGACGGAGGGCTCGTTGATGCTGATCCCCTGACCTTTGACCAGGACGAGGGTATTGGCCGTCCCCAGGTCGATCGCCAAGTCTTTGGAGAAGGCACCGAAGAGGTTTTTCAAAAATCCCATATGTTCAATCCTTTGCTCTTACGCGCTTTTTTTCTGTTTGAGATAGAGGGGTTGGGCCTTTTGCTCGACCACGTCGGGCGTGATGACCACTTCATACCCTTCGAGTTCGGGAAGTTCGTACATGATATCCAAAAGCAGCTCTTCGAGGATGGAACGCAATCCCCGGGCTCCCGTTTTGCGTTCGATCGCTTTGCGGGCGATCGCTTCGAGGGCCTCTTTCTCGAAGGTCAGCTGCACGCCGTCGAGTTCGAAAAGTTTCTGATACTGCTTGATCAGAGCGTTTTTGGGTTCGGTAAGGATGCGGACCATATCCTCCACACTGATGGGGTTGAGGGTGGCGATGATATGGAGACGACCGATCAATTCGGGAATGAGCCCGTAGCGGACCAGATCGTCGGGTTCGACCAGATGCAGGAGGTTCTCCTCCTCCTCTTTGCTCCGCTGTTTCTGACCGAAGCCCATCGTATTGCCCCCGAGGCGGCGTTTGATCATCTCATTGAGCCCGTCGAAGGCGCCTCCGCAGATGAAGAGAATGTTGGAAGTGTCGATCTGCAGGAAATCCTGGTTGGGGTGTTTGCGTCCTCCCTTGGGCGGGATGTTGACGACGGAGCCTTCGACGATCTTGAGTAGAGCCTGCTGGACCCCTTCGCCGGAGACGTCGCGGGTGATGGAGCGGTTTTCGCCTAGACGGGCGATCTTGTCCACCTCGTCGATGAAGACGATGCCCCGCTCGGCACGTTCAACCTCTCCGTCGGCTGCCTGGAGCAGTTTGACCAGGATATTCTCCACGTCTTCACCGACGTAGCCCGCTTCCGTCAGGTTCGTCGCATCGGCGATGGCGATGGGCACGTCGAGGAAACGAGCGATACTCTGGGCCAGCAGGGTCTTTCCGCTCCCCGTGGGCCCGATGAGGAGGATGTTGGATTTGGCGATCTCGGTATCGTCTGCGGCTTCCCGTTTAAAAAGGCGTTTGTAGTGGTTATAGACGGCGACCGAGAGGGTCTTTTTGGCCTCTTCTTGACCGATGACGTACTCGTCGAGCATCGCTTTGAGCTCTTTGGGGGCGAGCAGCCGAGGGTTGAATTCGCTTCCCGTGCTCTGTTCCTCTTCTCCGAAAAGGATCTTATAAGCGGAGACGACGCAGTTGGAGCAGATGTAGGCGTTGTTGCCGGCGATGAGAGGATTCTCCTCTCGTTCGATGCTTCCGCAGAAGCTGCATTTTTTATTGGACATTCGTTTTCCTTTTGAAGGGAATCCCCCGAGAGGATTCCGTGATGAAACGGCAGAGATTTTTGACGGCATCATGTTCCGACTCTTCCAGGAGTTGCCGTGCGGATTCCTGAATCGCCTCACCGCTTTCGAAAAGGCGGCGGTAGGCGTTTTTGAGTGCATTGATCGTTTCCCGGTCGAATTTTCTTCGCAATCCGGTGAGGTTGAGCCCTCGGATCGATGCCCGGTTTCCTTCGGCGAGGCAGTAGGGCGGAATATCCTGGCTCAGGGCGCTGGCTCCCGCGATCATGGCGTAATCGCCGATTTTGACGAACTGATGGATCGGAGTCATCCCACCGATGACGACATGATCTCCCAAAACCACATGCCCGGCGAGGGTCGCGGCGTTGGCCAGGATACAGCGGTCGCCGATGAGGACGTCGTGGGCGACATGGACGTATCCCATGAGGAGGTTGCCGTTGCCGATGCGGGTGACTCCGCCGCCCCCTTCGGTGCCGGGATTGAGAAGCGTGAATTCCCGGATGATATTGTCGTCGCCGATTTCGAGACGGACCTTCTCTCCGTGATACTTCAGATCCTGGGGAATGGAGCCGATCACCGCATGGGAAAAGATCCGGTTGTTCCTCCCGATCGTCGTATCTCCTTCGATAAGGGTATGGCTTCCGACCTGCGTTCCTTCGCCGATCGTCACCTCGGGTCCGATGACGCAGTAGGCGCCGATGGAGACATTCGGTGCAATTTCGGCACCTTCGGCAATCAGTGCGGTGGGATGGATCATCCGGGCTCCGTTATTTGTCAACGATCATCGCTTTGAGTTCGGCCTCGGCGACGAGTTTCTCGTCGACGTAGGCTTTGCCGTCGAGTTGCCAAATGTTGCCCCGGTGTTTGAGTACCTCCAAGCGGTAGACCAGACGGTCGCCGGGGGTGACGGGAGCGCGGAATTTGGCCTTGTCGATACTCATGAAGTAGACCACCTTGTTTTCGATCTCTTCCTGAGAAGCGTTATCCATGCTTTTGAACGCTAGAACGCCTCCGGCTTGGGCCATTCCTTCGATGATCATCACTCCGGGATAGATGGGATGATCGGGAAAGTGCCCCTGAAAAACGGGCTCGGAGATGGAGACGTTTTTGTACCCTTCGATCGCACTTCCCGGAGTAAGATCGGTGATCCGGTCCACCAGCAGGAAGGGGAAGCGGTGAGGGAGAATCTTTTGTATCTCGACGACGTTGTACACGAAATTTCCTTTTGCATTCTCATAAATGGGCAATATTTTAGCGAAGATGAGGTAACAGGATGATTATTGGGGGGTTAATTATCGATTAACGGGATCAGTCGTTCGCGGACATCCTCGAAAACATGGGCATCGAGAGTGAGTTCGATTTTCGTATCGGGAAACTCCTCGACGACAAGCAGGGCACTGAGGTCGTAGGGATTGGGCAATAGTTCCCGACGAAGCTCGACCTCCCTCCAGAAAGCGGGAGGAGAGAAGATTAGTTCCTTGACGTTTCGATAATCCCTGCCGCTGAGTCGATTGTACCGTTCTAAAAGTACGAACGTCACCTGATCGCGGTTGAGATAGGCCAAGCCCTCCGGCGTGATCTCTTCGACCCGTCCCCGCGTGTAGGAGTGCTTCATCGTAGAGTAGGGGAGGATATGCGCTGCGACGGGGCGTTTGCGCACCTTGAGGAGTCCTTGCCGAAGTCTCCAATTGAGAAAACGCTCTTTGACGATACGATAGTTTCGACCTTGCTCTTCGAGATCGAGGCGCGCTTCGTAAAGTTGCAATCTCTCTTCGATCGATTCAGGCTGGATCTGTCCCGAGACGGGAGAGAAGAGTTCGTCAGCCAGCTTCTTTTGTTCTTCACGCTGGATCGTCAGACCGAAGAGGCACCCGCAATAATCCTGACGGTAGAGGCGGGCCTCTTTGGCCATGATATTCTGCTGCTGGGTTCCCGAAGCCTTGCGATAATCGGGAGCGACGAAGCGCAAGCCGTATTTGAGGGCCAGTTTTTCCCCTTCGGCCTCCAACTGCTTGAGCGACTTTTTCGGGGAGGTCAGCAGCGTGCTGGTAAAGCTCCTTTCACCGAGCTCGGCGGCTTTTCGGGCACTCACTTCGAAACGGCGGTCGAAGCAGACGCTACAACGCTTGCCTTTCTCCGGTTCGTTTTCGAGGCCGCGGACCGCCTCCATCCAGCTTTCGAAATCGTAGGGGCCTTCGATGAGTTCGATTCCCAGCTCTCGGCAGCTACGCTCCACTTCCAGAAGGCGCAGGCGGTATTCTCCGTAAGGATGAATATTGGGATCGTAGAAGAAGCCTACAAGCTTCTCGTCGGGATAATCTTCCCGAAGTTTTTGCAGAAAGTAGTGGCTGTCGACGGCGCAGCAGATATGAACAAGCATCTCAGATCCAAGTAGGGCAATAGAGTTTCAAGAGGATCATTCTCATCCCATTTTGAGGCCGGCGAGGAAACCGGCGACGGCGGAAGCGCTCCCCGCGAAATGAAGCTGGGAAAGCCGCTCTTTGAGAAAACCCGCAAAGTGTTTGAACTGTTCCGTGCCTGCCGTGACGGTATGGGCAAGTCCGTCTTCGTTGATGGTGACGACTTTCTGGCTCTCCAATACGAAGATCAGAACGATGCCAATCCCCAGTAACAGCAGCAGAATACGAAAGCTCTTTTTCAAAAAATAGCCGACAGCCAGGCCGATCAGGAATCCCGTTCCCATCTCCAGCCAGGGAAGTTCGGGAATCTTTTCTCTCAATTTCTCTTCCATTGACCCTCTTTATATTTACACATATTAATCATCCGCTCAGCGCCGTAGCCATGTCAACATCTGGGTTGAAAGCCGGTGCATCGCTTCATTGGCCGCTTCGACAAAACCCTTGGCATCGGTACTTTTGCAAGGAATCAGATAGTTGAAACGTCGGCTTTTGAGAATCTTTTTGTCCCGGTTGCGCAGGAGGCGAAGGCCGATGGAGATATCGGCATAGGAGCCCTGCGGCGTGATCTTGTGTTCGAATCGATAGATGGTGGTCTCCAGATCATAGTCGGCATCCGCTTCGGAGGCGTAGTCGAGTACATGCTTGGCGATGCGGTTGGATTGGAGCGCTTCGATGAGGTTGGAGAGGATCAGACGATTGAGCGAATCGCTCCACTGGTTGTAGAGATAGTAGGATTGGGTCAGATCGCTTCGCGTGTAGTAGATACGCGTCCCCATGGTGTCTTCGATCCCTTTGGGGTATTCGACGCGGATCGAGCTGTACCGTGCGCCGGCGGCATGCATCTGTGACGGAGAAGGGGTGAGGGTATACATGTTGATCGATTTGGAACTGCACGCACTGAGCAGCAGTAGAATCGCCAATGCCACAAAGATCTGGATCGTTTTCATTCGCCGGGTCCTTTCTGCGGTGATCCCGAACCGAAGAGGATGGAGGAGGGGTGTCGGGCGAGATTTTTGAGATCCTCCGCCAACTCCTGGTAGCGGTAGCTGAGTTCGCTAAGGTCGATGCGTATCGGCCGTACGATGCGCCGTAGGTCATACTCTCCACGTTGGAGCTTTCGCTCAAGTTGAGAAGAGATTTGGGAGATGCCGTCGGCGGCTTTTGCGACCTTTTCTCCCGCATCGCGGAAGCTTTCAAGTGCCGGAGGGAGTTTTTCGTTCAGGGTCGATCCGATCCTATCGATCTGCTTTTGCATCGATGCGACGCGATGATCGAAACGCTGCATTGTCGCATTGAAATCTCCGGAGAGGGCGATAACTTTCTCTTCCAAGTCGATGGCTTTGCCTGTCGCTTTTGCAGTGTTGTCCAGGATCGTTTCGAAGTGTTGCTGATTTTTCTTTGAAAGGACTCTTTGGAGCCCGTCAACCGCTTTTTGGATCTTGGCCAGGAGCTCGGGAGCACTTTGAGTGAGCTGATGCGTGAGGGATTCGCGGGTAGCGATCACGGCGGGATGGCTTTCGGTGCCGTGAAGCAGCTTAGCCCCCTCATGTCCTCCTTGGATACTGACATAGGAAAGACCGGTGATCCCCTGGAGTTTGAGCACTCCGTACATATCCCGAGTGATGGGTGTTCCGGCTTTGAGACGGATCAGGACGCGGACGCGGCGTACATCTTTCGGATCGATGGAGATGTCGGTAACCTTGCCGACGTCGACCCCTTGGAGTTTGACTCCGGAATCGAGCGTCAGACCGTCGACCGGTTCGTTGAAGTAGAGTACGTAGTAGTCGTATTTTTGTTCAAAACCGTATTTGGCAAGCCAGAAACCGAATCCCAGTAGAGCGGCAGTAAAGAGCACGACAAAAAGTCCCACCAACGTGTAGTTGATTTTGCTATACATCGCTTGCTCCCTCTACTTTTCGCTCTTTTTGCGGGTTTATTTTACCCATAAAACGTTTGGAGATATATTCGTTCTTGAAAAAGCGTTCCACAAAGGGGTGGTCGGAAGCGAGAACCTCCTGGAGCGTGCCTTGGGCGACGATATGTCGATCGGCAAGGATCGCCATGCGGTCGACGATATTGAAGATGGAGTCCAGATCGTGGGTGATCATCACGACGGTGATATCCAGGGCATCGCGCAGATCGACGATCAGCTTGTCGAAAGCCCTCGCACCGATGGGATCGAGCCCCGAGGTGGGTTCGTCAAGGAAGAGAAGCTTGGGATCCATCGCCAAAGCCCGCGCCAATGCTGCGCGCTTGATCATCCCCCCGCTGAGTTCGGAGGGGTAGAGTGCCGCGGCTCGGCCGGGAAGCCCCACCATCTCCAGCTTTTCGCGGACGATCTTCTCCTTCAGATCTCTGGGGACCCGGGTGTACTCTTTGATGGGAAGAGCGATGTTTTCGGCGACGGTGAGGGATGTAAAGAGTGCACCGAATTGAAAGAGCACACCCCAGCTTCTTCGAAGCTCTTGCTGTTCCCGGTAACTAATCCGGGAGAGATCTTTTCCAAGGACCCGAATCGTTCCGCTTGAGGGTTTCATCAACATGATGATCTCTTTGACCAGGAGCGATTTTCCCGCGCCGCTCTCTCCGAGAATGGCGAAGATCTCTCCCGGATAGACTTGGAAATTGACATCGTCATGGATGACGGTTTTTCCGAAGCGGGTGACGATATGCTCCATTTCGATGACGGGCCGCATTGTTACCATCCCATTTGTGTGTAGAGGATCGAAAAGAGAGCGTCACAGGCGATGACGAAAAAGATCGCATGGACGACGCTCTCTGTCGTCTCGATCCCGATGCTCTCCGTATCGTTAGTGACCCTGAATCCATGGAAACATCCCGTCGCGGCGATGATCAGAGCGAAGAAGGGGCCTTTGACGATACCCAGGATATAGTGTTTGGTGGCGAGCACCTCCTGAAGTCTCTCGATGAAAAAGGCATAGGAGATCCCCGCCTGAGCCTTGGTGGCAATCATGCCACCGAGAATCCCCATGATATCGGAAAAAAAGATCAGAAGAGGAAGGGCAATCACCAGGGCGACGATCCGGGGAATGACAAGAAAGAAGAAGGGGTCGAATCCCATGGTGCGCATGGCGGAGATCTCCTCGGTGATCTTCATTGTTCCGATCTCGGCGGTGTAGGAGGAGGCGCTACGTCCGGCGATCACGATGGCGGTGATCATGGGGCCAAGCTCCCGGGTAATGGAGATGCCGATGGCATCGACGACGAAGATGTCGGCGCCGAATTGCGAAAGCTGCACCAGTGTCTGGTAAGCGATGACCAGCCCTACCAGGATCGAGGTCAGGGCGATGATGAAAAGGGCGTTGAACCCCGACTGCTGGATATGATAGACCGTCTCCGGGAGGCGGAAATTACGCGGATGGGCAAGAAGGCGGGCGAAGGAGATGCTCAGTTCACCGAGAAAGCCGAAGAAGTCCCGGAAGAGTTTGAATTCATCGAGCGTCTTTTTCCCGATCGTATGCAGCAGTCCATTGTGCCGCCTGGGGAGGGGTTCTTGTAGGATCTCTCGGTCGATCAGTTGATACATTTTCTGCTGCTTGGGACTCATCCTCCCCACGGTACAGGAGCATCCTTCCGACTCCAGATGCTTCTGTAGCTCTCTGAGGAGAAGGATTCCCGCACTATCGAACTCACTGACTCGGGAAAAATCGATGTAGCACTGCGCTATGGAGGGGATCTGGAGCGTACGAAGCTCTTTTTCGATGCGATCCGCAGTGTAGAGCGTCCACGCGTTTTTGCAATAAATAAAAAGCTTGCCGCTCTCTTCGCGCAGCTCCATAAATTCGGAATTCATGAAGCCATTATAGCATCCCGGGCACCGCTTTGCCATGGACCGTGCCGTGAAGCCGAACTGTTGTAGGAGAGGAAAAAACATTCGCAAAATTGGGTACAATCGCGCCAAAAACGGCTGCCTATGAACCGTCAGATCCTTCGACTGGCCCTCCCCAATATCCTCTCGAACATCTCCGTCCCCTTGCTAAGCGCCGTCGATACGGCTTTGATGGGGCATCTCTCCACGGCGCATCTGGCGGCGCTGGGGGTAAGCGGAATGATCTTTATGTTTCTCTATAGCAACTTCGGCTTTCTTCGGATGGGGACCACGGGGATGGTGGCCCAGGCTTACGGTTCGGGGGAGAAAAAACTTTTGAGTCTGACTCTCTACCGTGCGCTCCTGCTGGCATTGGCGCTGGCGCTTCCGATGCTGCTTTTGGAAGAGCCGATCTTCGCGCTTGGATCCTTGCTGATGCATATCGAATCCGACTATTCGGGCTTGGCTCGGGAGTATTTCTCGATCCGAATCTGGACGGCTCCCGCGGTGCTGGGGCTCTATGTCTTGACGGGTTTTTTCTTCGGAGTGCAAAACGCCCGCTATCCGCTTTACGTCACGCTGCTGGTCAACCTGGTCAACCTGCTGCTGACGCTTTTTCTGGTCCGCACGCTTCACTGGGGGATCGCCGGCGCCGCATGGGGGACGGTGGTCGCCCAATATGCGGGGCTTCTCTACGGTCTCTGGCTGCTGCGGCGCTATCGCCGCCGGCTCGTTCCGGCTCGATGGAGTGAAGTGCTAAGGCGCAGCGAGCTTGGACGATTCTTTCATGTCAACCGCAACATCTTTCTCCGCACAGTCGCGCTGACCTTCTCGCTGGCCTTTTTCTACGCCGAGGCGGCCAAAGAGGGGGAACTTACCCTCTCGGTGATGATTTTGCTGCTGCAGTTCATGATCTGGATGAGTTTCGCCATCGACGGCTTCGCCAATGCCGCGGAGAGCCTGACCGGACGGTACTACGGTGCGGGAGACCGAGATGCTTTCTATCGGGCAGTTCGTCTGAGTCTGGCCTGGGGCGGGGGATTGGCACTGTCCTTTGCGGCGCTTTACGGCCTCTTTGGAGACGAGATCGTGGCGCTCTATACGAATCAGGAGGAGGTGCGCAAGGCGGTGGGAGCCTATATGCCTTTGGTGGTCTTTCTTCCCCTGATTGCCTTTCCCGCGTTTATCTACGACGGGATTTTCATCGGAATGACCGCGGTCCGGGCAATGCGCAACGCCGTCTTGGCTTCGACGCTGCTCTATGTGCTTTCCTACGAGTTGATGAAGCTTTTCCTACCCCTCTCCTGGGCTCTTTGGTTGGCCTTTATGGGGTTTTTCTTCTTCCGAGGCCTCATCCAGTGGGCTCTTTTTCGGCGCGAAGGGATGGAACTTCGTTAGAAAACCCCGGCGTTATGCGGGAGCAGGGCTTCTCTGGGCAACGTAGAGTCCTGCGAGTATCAGGGCCCCGCCAGTGAGCATGGCGGCGCTGATCTTCTCGTCCAAGACCGCGACGCCGGTCAGAGCCG
>CAYUXG010000007.1:9509-17439 GCA_964448735.1 uncultured Nitratifractor sp.
GTGAGCATGGCGGCGCTGATCTTCTCGTCCAAGACCGCGACGCCGGTCAGAGCCGTCAGCAGGGGGACGAGATAGATGTAGTTGCCTGCACTTACGGGGCCGATCGTTTCGATCCCCCGCTGCCAGAGGATGAAGGCCAGGCCCGAAGAGAAGATCCCCAGATAGAGCAGATTCAGCGCCACGACGGGTTGCACAAGCGCGTCAAGATGCATCTCGCGTGCTCCGACGAGCAGATAGAGCAGCATAAAGAGAATTCCGTAAAAGAAGCTTTTTCGTGTCGTGACGAGAAAGTGATATCCGCGCGGAGATTTGCTCAGCATCACGGAGTAGAGGGCGAAGGTCGATGCACCGGCCAGTGCCAGCAGATCTCCCCGCAGCCGAAGGACGAAGTGGCGCTCGTCGAAGAGGATCAGCCCCATGCCCGCAAGCGCGAGGAAAAATCCCAAAAGAAGCGGCAATCGAAAGCGTTCCTCCGCGACGAAAAAGTGTGCGAAGAGTGCCGTGAGGATCGGGATCGCCCCCATATAGAGGCCGACGTTGCTCGCCTGGGTATATTTCAGAGCGAAGTTCTCCAGGAGAAAATAGACGAAGATCCCCAAAAAGCCCAGGGTCGCGAAGTAGAGCTCGTCGCGCCAGGAGCGGATCGTCCCCGTCAGCGGAGCAAGCAGCAGGAGCAGGCCCCAGGCCATGACGAAACGATAAAGCATCACTTCGATCGGATCGAGATATTGCAACAAGACCTTGTTGCCTACAAAGGCGGTGCTCCAAATCGCGATGGTGACAAAGGCGAAAAGGTGCCCGGTAAGGGAGCGGGAGAGGAGTCTCTTATCCACCGAGGTATTTTTTTCGGACTTCGTCGTTTCCGAGGAGATCGGAAGCTTCGCCTTCGAGGGTGATGGAGCCGTTTTCCAACACGTAGCCGTAGTCGGCGATCTTGAGCGCGGCAAAGGCGTTTTGTTCCACCAGGAGAATGGTGATGCTCTTTTTGAGCTCGGTGATCGTTTCGAAGACTTCCCCTACAATTTTGGGGGCCAGCCCCAGACTCGGTTCGTCGAGCATCAAGAGCCGGGGTTGGCTCATCAGTGCCCGGGCGATGGCGAGCATCTGCTGCTCTCCTCCCGAGAGGGTCCCGGCCATCTGCTGTTTTTTGCCCGCAAGTCGGGGGAAGCGCTCGTACATCTCATTTCTGAGACGTTCGAAGTTTTCATCGTTGTTGAACGCTCCCATCCGAAGATTCTCGTCCACCGTGAGGTTGATGAAGACCCGTCGCCCTTCGGGGACCAGTGCGATCCCCTCCCGGACGATGCGATGCGTCGGGGTTTTGCTGATATCCCGGCCGTCGAAGAGGACTTTTCCGCTCTTTTTGACGCCGTTGACGATGGCGTTGAGGGTGGAGGTTTTGCCCGCACCGTTGGAACCGATCAGCGTGACGATCTGGTTGCGACCGATCTGCATGTCGATGCCGCGCACGGCGGCGATCACGCCGTAATGCACCTGTAGATTTTCAATCTTAAGCATGGTTAAAATCTCCCAGATAGGCTGCGATGACTTTTTCATCGACGATGGCATCCGCCGGCGCTCCCTCGAAAATTTTCTCACCATAATCGAGAACCGTCACCCGGTCGCAGATGGCGTTGACAAACTTCATATCGTGTTCGATCAAGAGGATCGTCAAATCGTAATCCTCTTTGATCTTGCGAATGATACGGGAGAGCTCTTGCGTTTCGATCGGGTTCATCCCCGCAGCCGGTTCGTCGAGCAGCAGGAGTTTGGGACCCGTCGCCAAGGCACGAGCGATCTCGACTTTGCGCTGATTTCCGTAGCTCAGGGCAGTGGCGTTACTGTCGGCATATTGGGCGATGCCGAACTCTTCGAGAAGGCCCATCGCTTCGACGCGGATGCGTTTCTCTTCCCGGTGGTAGCGGGGGAGGCGGAGAATCGCTTCGAAATAGTTGTAGCGGAGGCGGTCGTGATAGCCGATGAGAAGGTTCTCCACTACGCTCATACTTTTAAAAAGGCGAATATTTTGAAAAGTCCGGGCGATTCCCTTATCGACGACCTTGTCGGGACGGGTTCCGGTGATGTCCTCTCCGTCGAAAATGATCTTCCCTTCCGTGGGAAAATAATTGCCGGTAATGATATTGAAGATCGTGGTTTTTCCGGCTCCGTTGGGACCGATGAGCCCGTAGATCTCGTTACGATCTACCGTGAAGGAGAGATCATCGATCGCCGTTACTCCGCCGAATTTCATCGTGATATTGAGAACTTCGAGAAGCTTTTCATTCATGCTTCACCCTTTTTTCGACGGAATTTTTCACGGAGAATCTGAGGGAGTTCACGATCTCCGAAGAGCCCTTTGCGGGCAAAAAGCATCATGATGATCAGCAAAACGGCGAAGACCACCATCCGCATTCCCGGATGGGCCCCCGTGTGCATCCCGAAGATGACCATGTCCGAATCGAGGAAGCGCAACCACTCCATGCTGCCCATGACGAGGATCGTCGCCAGCAGTGCACCTGTCATACTCCCAAGGCCGCCCAAAACGATGATGATCAGCAATTGGAAGGTCAGTAGGAAGCTGAATTGATCGGGCGAAATCGTACTGAGAAAGGAGGCAAGCAAGCCTCCTCCCACTCCTTCGAAAAAAGCACTGGTCATGAAGGCGGCGGTTTTGATCCGGAAGGTGTTGATCCCCATGGCCGTCGCCGCATCCTCATCGTCTCGAACCGCTTTCATGGCGCGCCCGTGACGGGAGAAGACGATATGCAACATCACGATGAGGGTCAAAAGGGCGATGCTCCCCGTCCAAAGGAAGTCGGCATATTCCGGGATGTCGTTGAGGCCCAGGGCTCCGTTGGTGTAGGCGGGTTGGTTGATCGCGAAGATCCGGATGATGAAGCCGAAACCGAGGGTGACGATCGCCAGGTAGTCTCCCCGGACACGAAAAACGGGGATGCTCAGAAGCAAGGCCAGCATCATGGCGACCAATCCCGAAATCACAAGAGCCGGTAAAAACCCCGCATGCATATGAAGGACCATGGGGGCGGGATCGACCAGGGCAAACATATCGACTTTGTCCGAGGGGGGGATCAAAAAGAGCGCCGTCACATAGGCCCCTACGGCAACGAAACCGTTCGGTTCAAGCGAGAATTGGCCCGCAACACCGTTGATCAGGTTGTAACTGAGGGCCAAGATGGCGAAGATGGCAATATTGTTGAGAATGCTCAGGGTATAGGAGTCGAGTGTCCGGTGGGCCCAAGCAATCGCCAGCAGCGTTGCAAGAATCAGTAGGAGTTTGATGATGGCATTTTTCATGTGAGCTCCTAAAATCTGCTTCGTTCAAGATCTTGACCCATGATCCCGGTGGGTCGAAAGAGCAGCACCAGAATCAGGAAAAAGAAAGCAAAGGCATCCTTGTATCCTCCGAGATCGGGGAAAAGGGCGACGACGAAGATCTCCGTAAAGCCAAGGATAAAGCCGCCGATCACCGCGCCGGTGACCGAACCGATCCCTCCCAAGACGGCGGCGGCGAAGGCTTTGAGACCGACGATGACGCCCATGAGAGGATCGATGGAAGGGTAGCTGACGGCATAAAAGACGCCGCCGACGGCTGCCAGAGCCGATCCGAGGGCGAAGACGATGCTGATGATCGAATCGGCATTGACTCCCATCAGTTTGACCGTGGGAATATCGAAAGCCAGGGCGCGGATCGCCATGCCGTATTTGGTGCGATAGAGAACCCAGAGGACGCCGCTAAGGATGGTTACGGTAACGATCGGGATAATGATGACCGTAATCGGAAGATAGACGGTTCCGAGATGGAAAACTTTGGTAAGGTAATCGGGTGCGGAAAAGGCACGGGGGACTCCGCCGAAAAGAACGTTAAAAAGATTTTCAAGGAAAAAGCTGATACCGATGGCGGTGATGAGCAGGGAAATCTTCGGTGCTTCGCGCAGAGGTTTGTAGGCGATTTTGTCGGTAAGGATCCCGACGATCACCGAACCGATAATGCCGATGAGCACCGCCAAAGAGAAGGGAAGCCCCGCCGATGTTCCCATATAGGTAAGGAAAGCTCCCACCATCATGATGTCGCCGTGGGCGAAGTTGATGAGGCGGAGGACTCCGTAGACCATCGTATAACCGATGGCGATGAGGGCATACATGCTCCCCAGGCTGGCCCCGTTGACCAGCTGTTGCAAAAAGGTGGAAAAGTCCATCAACACTCCTTCTCTTGGTCTGTAACGAAATGATTCTCTCTTAGCATGTTTCGACGATCGCAGAAGATTTTTAGGCAATCAATCCTCTACGAAAGTCGTCCGGCCCTTTGAGGCCGGAGATTGGGAACGTTTTCGATTAGGGGTTGACGGTAGTTTTGTAGACGAATTTGCCGTTTTGGACTTCGTTGACGACGGCGGATTTGACGGCGTCCCCGTTTTCGTTGATATTGATGACTCCGGTAATGCCTTGATAATTCTTGGTGTGGCGGAGTTTGTCGTTGATGCACTCTTTGTCGGTGTCACCCTTGCCTTCGTCGATGCACTGATTCATGGCGTTGAGGATCATGCCGTAGGCATCGGCGGCAAGTGCGCCCATGGAGTCGGCGGCTTTGTGATATTTTGCATGGAATGCGTCGACATAAGCTTTGGCTTGAGGGGACTTGGCCGCCGCTTCGTTGAAGTGGTCGGTGTACATGAATCCCTCGGCCGCTTTTCCTCCGATCTTGACCAGTTCGGGGAAGCCTACGCCGTCGGCACCGATGAAGGGAGCTTTGACGCCCATGGCACGGGCCTGCTTGACCATCAGAGCCGCTTCGGGATAGTAGCCCGTAAAGGCGATAATATCAGGGTGGGCCGCTTTGATCGTCGCGACTTGGGCATTGAAGTCCTTGTCTCCGGAGTTGATCAGAACGGTTTTGAGGACTTTCCCTCCACCGGCGGTATACGCCTTTTTGAAGGCTTTGGAGAGTCCTACGGAGTAGTCTTGTTTGGCGTCGGTGACGACGACGGCGGTTTTCTTCCCGTTATCCAGAGCGTATTTGGCCATGACGGCTCCCTGGAAGGGGTCGATGAAACAGGCACGGGTGACGTACTTTTTGCCCTTGGTGACCCGGGGGTTGGTCGAGGCGTGAGTGATCATCGGCGTTTTGGCCTTTTCGGCTACGGGCGCCATCGCCATGGAGTTGCTCGAAGCGACTTCACCGAGGATGACGCTGACGCCGTTTTTATCCAGCAGACGCTTTACGGCAGTAGCCGCTTCAACCTTGTCACCCCGGTCGTCGAGAACGATCAGTTTGACATTGTCTCCGTTTTTGAGTTTATGATTTTGCGCATAGGCGATATCGAGTCCGTTTTTGCTTGTCTGACCGAAAGCCGCGATGGGTCCCGTCAGAGGCAGGACAACACCGATCTTCACATCTTTCGCGACGGCGATTCCGCCCATCAGTGCTACGGCTGCAACGATACTTAGACTTTTTTTCATGTACTCTCCTTGAGATGATTTGGGTACCCTTAGTGTAACAGGCTGTTTCTTTTGTGAAACTTAAATAGTGTAGAATCGAAAATTGCCCTATGGGCTCTGTCGATCAGCCCAGGAGCTTTTTGACCATTTGGCTGATGCGGCCGCCGTCGGCGCGGCTTCCGATGAGCTCTTTGGCTTTGCCCATGACCTTGCCCATCTCTTTCATGGTCTCGGCTTTGAGCTCTTGGATAATCTCTTTGAGCGTCTCTTCCAGCTCGTCGTCGTTCATCGGTTCGGGCAGGTAGGAGCGTACAAGCTCGATCTCCGCCTCTTCCTTGGCGACCAGGTCGTCCCGGCCGGCCTCTTTGAATTGCGAGAGGGCGTCTTCGCGCTGCTTGAGGTATTTCATCATGATCGCTTCGACGTCGGCGTCGCTGAGATCGCGGCGCTCGTCCACTTCGATCTGCTTGATCGCCGCGTTGAGATTGCGCAGGGTATCGCGTCGGGCGGTGTCTTTGGCCCGCATGGCTTCTTTGATATCGTTTTTGATCCGTTCTTTGAGGGTCATTGCCATTCCTTTGGTATAAAATTCGCCGCTATTATATCACTCCGCCGTTTTTTGCCCGGAGGCTTGCTCGTCGGGCACGAAACGCAACGAGGCGCTGTTGATGCAGTAGCGCTCCCCCGTGGGGGCGGGGCCGTCGGGGAAGAGATGTCCCAGGTGGCAGCCGCAGCGGGCGCAGTGGACCTCGGTGCGGGTCATGCCGTGGCTGCGGTCGATGCGCTCGGCGACGCGCTTGCGCTCGATCGCGGCGAAAAAACTGGGCCAGCCCGTGCCCGAGTCGAACTTGGCCTCGGAGGAGAAGAGGGGCGTTTCGCAACAGGCGCAGCGGTAGATCCCCGGACGTTTCTCGTCCCAGTAGGCGTTTTGAAAGGGCGGCTCGGTGCCTCCCTCGAAGCAGACGTGGTATTGAAACGGCGTCAGTTTCTTGCGGCAATCTTCGGTAAATTGGGGCATGATTTCTCCTTTAAGGGGCCTTATCATACCATACGGCAGCAATTGAGCGAAAGGATCGCCGTGACACTTTTTCAACTTATCCTTCTTCTTGCAGCCGGGACGATCTTCTATCTCTTTTTCCGTCAACTCTTTTCGGGCAACTACCCCAGACGGGGAGTGGACTTCGAAGCCAAAACGCCCGACGAGCGTATCGGCGGGGTGAATCGTCCCGACAAAACCTTCTCCCGCCCTCAAGAGCCGCAAAGCCGGGTGCAGGAGCTCCTCTCCATCGCCGACGCTTCCTTGCAAAAGGGCGACAACCTGGAGGCGAAAAAAGCGCTTCAAAGCGCTCTGATCCTGGAGGAGGACAATCCCGAGATCCTGCGCCGCCTCGGGGTCGTCTATATGAATATGAACGACTACAGCGATGCGCGCCAAACCTATGAGCATCTGCTGCAGATCGACCCCTCCGACGATCTGGCTCATGGATCCTTGGCCAATGCGTTGCACAAACTGGGAGAGGAGGATGAGGCGCTCAGAGAACACCGCGAAGCGATTCGCCTGGATGAGAGCTATGCGCCGCATCACTACAATTACGCCAATACCCTCTACGACCTGGGCAAAAAAGAGGAGGCGTTGGCCGAATACCGCAAAGCGCTGGAGCTCGATCCGCAGCTTGCGGAGGCCAAAAAGATGATCGAGGAGTTGAACCGATGAGTGAACAACCCGGACTGGAGTGCTTCGTCGAGCAGGTGGGCACGCCGAGGATTCTGCAATATGTCAGCCGCTACTGCGCCGAGTGCTACGGGGAGTTTCAAGAGGGGGAGAGGCTCTACTACGATACCCAGAGCTACCGCTATCTCTGCCGGGAGTGTGCCGAGCGCTTCGCCGAGCGTCTGGACGAGGCGTGCGAAGTCGTCGAAGAAGATCAGCAAGGAGGTCTGTTTTGAACGAAGAGCGAAAGGAAAACGAAGCCTTGGAGCGAAACGAAGAAGAGAGTCGCAAAGGGTGGATGCAGAAGGTGGACAATCTCTCGAAGGCACTGGGGATGGAAGAGTCCGACAAGACGATCTTCGAAATCCGCGATACCGACGACCCCAACGTCAAAGAGCTGGTCAAACTCCGTGGCGAGTGGAACGCCGATCGCCCCATGTTCGCCTACCACGACCACGATCCCAAAGAGCTCTACGTCTTCCTCGGAGCCGACACCTTCGGCGCTCTGGTCAAAGCACTCAAAGAGGCCAACGAAGAGAATTTCAACCTCAAACTCGAAAAGGCGATCATGCGCCATCTCCCCGAAGATTACGAAGACGTGCGTCTCGTGGCGATGGACCGCATCAAAGATCTCATCGCCAAAAAAGCCAAAGACGGCAAACCTCTGCAACTCAATCTCGACGAGATCGTCTCCGAGATCAAGCGCAAGCACCCTTCGCTCTTTATCAACCTCAAGGAACTTTTGGGAGAGGGGAACGCCGA